>WLRX01000014.1 GCA_009706135.1 Actinomycetota bacterium | reverse complement strand
TAGTGGTTGTTATGTACATTCATGGACAGCGGCAGATTGCAAAGCCCAATGGATAATGTGGCAATACACATCATGCGGAATTGCATCTAAATATGGCGTACCTAGTTCACGATTAGACCTCAATGTATTTAAGGGAACTCCTGATGATTTCGCTGCGCTGCGAAGAGGTACGTGGGCTCCACAACCCGCAGATTTGATGCCAGTTGGGGAACCAAGTTTGATGAGCATTAGAAGTGCCATTTTCAGTAATTCCAATAAGCCCTTAGTCGTCGATGTCGATGTTATAAGACCATCTCTTGAACCAGTTGTGACTGGGTCGGTTAAATTTGTGCAAGATCCCGCTAACCCGATGATGGTCTCACTTAAACAGAGTGCATTGCGAGCAACAAGTGGTTCGTGGACACTATCTGTCAAAGGAATTCCTGCAGGAACCTGGAACGGTCAGATTGTCTACTATGACAAGTCAGATACACATGCCACTTCTTCGCAACCCATCACATTCACTATTGAACAAGCACTAACGACGCCAACACCGAAACCAACCGTCAATCCCACAAAAAAACCTGTGACAGATGGTTGTAAGCGCCAAATTAAGAATTAGGCACTGGCAAGAGCTTCTTCAATAGCCACAATTTCGCGCTCTGCAATATCAAGATATGCGGCGACTGAAACTTTCTTCTGTTTTATGCTCCACCCCAAAACAGGGGCAATGATTGTTGCAACATCGTTTGCTAAATGCATAGCGCTATTTTGTGCCTCAAACGCCAAACGTGTACGACGAGAAATCACGTCATCAATACTACGGGCGCCCTCGTGACTCGCAGCGTAATGAATTTCTGCTTTGAGGTATGGCAAATCTTTGGTAAAAGGTTTAGCGAGTTTTGGATCATCCTTGATTAGTTCGAGAATTTCACTGATGAGTGAGCCATATCGATTAAGCAAGTGTCGGACAGATTCTGTGCTTAAACCGCTTTCTTCTGCAATACGATCAATTTGTTGTTCTAATGCAAAATATCCGTCTGCTCCCACAATCGGTAATTTTTCAGTAACGCTCTCAGAAATGATTCGACGCAATTCAATGCCAGCCAAATCAATTACATCTTTACCCATAATCCGATAAGTCGTGTATTTGCCACCAGCAATACTTACAAAACCTGGTGCACTTCGGTCAACTGTATGTTCACGTGAAATCTTTGTTGTTACAGAGTCTTTTTTATTTGCGACTAATGGTCTCAGTCCTGCATACACACCAACAACATCTTCAATCTTAAGTTTTGGCTTCAGGACTTTATTAGCCTCACTGATTATGTAATCAATATCTTCACGCTCGGCTAAAGGATTGCTTCGATCTCCTATGTATGGCGTGTCTGTGGTTCCAACAATCCATTTTTGCGCCCAAGGGATTAAGAAGAGTACAGATTTATCAGTTTTTAATATGATTCCTTGGGCTGATTTAATTGAGTTCTTTGGTAAAACTATATGAACACCTTTACTCATGGTGACGCTATACCCAGCTTTAAGTTTAAAAGAATTATGAAGTTCATCGCTCCAAATACCAGCACACATTACTGTTGCAGTAGCTTTTATCGTGATGATTTTTCCACTCTCGACATCACGCGCCTTAACTCCAAGAACACGTTTGCCATCTCGAACTAGGGATTCGACTCGTACATTTGTCGCAATGACTGCTCCGTGCCGAGCAGCCGTTCGGGCAATCATCATTGTCTGCCGAGCATCGTCGACTTGTGCGTCAAAATATTTAATTGCACCAGTTACAAGATCTGAGCGCAGCGAAGGCGCCATCGCAGCAACGCTCTTTTGGCTGATGTGTTTGTGTCCAGGAAGAGCACGTTGGAATCCACGGAGTGCGTCATAGAGTGCAAGACCTGCACCAACATATGTTCGTTCACGTACTTTTTCGTGAAGTGGGTATAAGAATGCAAGTGGCTTTACCAAGTGAGGCGCAAGAGTTGAAACCATTAACTCACGTTCATGAAGTGCTTCGCGTACCAATTTAAAATCGTACTGTTCTAGATAGCGCAAACCGCCGTGAATTAATTTACTCGAACGACTTGAAGTTCCGGAGGCTAAATCCGATGCTTCAACGAGGGCCACTTTTAATCCGCGCGAAGCTGCATCGAGTGCAGCCCCGACTCCTGTAACCCCGCCGCCGATGACAAGAACGTCAAATGTATTTGTTGCTAAGGATTTAAGTGCTGCATCACGTTGGTCCGGGTCAAGGCGCGATGAAAACAAGGCTTAAATCCTTTCTGCTAAAAGAATCATCTAGATAGGCTAAGCGTAACGCGAGAGGCAATACAAAGATACTTATGACTTATATCGGCGCACTTGATCAAGGAACGAGCAGTACGCGTTTTATGATTTTCGATGCCAACGCAAGTGTTATTGCATCTCATCAATTAGAACATGCACAGATTCTTCCACAATCAGGTTGGGTAGAACATGATGGATCCGAGATTTGGGCAAATACTCGGAAAGTTATTGCCGGTGCATTAGATAAATCAAATTTGAAAATAACTGATCTTGTAGCAATCGGCATCACGAACCAACGTGAGACAACTCTGGCGTGGGATGTAAAAACAGGAAAACCGCTCCACAACGCACTGGTTTGGCAAGACACGCGCACAGCAGAATTTATGAATTCGCTTAGCGATTCAAATAAAGAACTTGTTACTCGGCTTACGGGATTAACTATTGCGCCCTATTTTTCTGCGAGCAAAATAAAATGGCTCATTGACAGTGTCCCTGCAGTTGCTGAGGCTGTTAAAGCAGGTACAGCGCGTATCGGAACGATCGATTCGTGGTTACTCTGGAATTTATCAGGTGGATCATTTGCCACTGATGTTACTAATGCTAGTCGGACCGCATTAATGAATTTAGAAACTCTTGATTGGGATCTAGATCTGCTTGCACTCTTTAATATTCCTCGAAATGTTTTAGCCGATATCAAACCAACATCTCATGTTTATGCTCATACTCCTGAAGGAGTTCCAATTGCTGCCCTTGTTGGAGATCAGCAAGGAGCAATGATTGGACAGACGTGTTTTGCTGTGGGTGACTCCAAAACCACTTACGGCACCGGAAACTTTGCACTATTAAATACTGGTTCAGAAATTATTCGATCAACTCATGGATTGCTCACGACGGTATGTTACAAGTTTGGAAATGAACCGGCGGTTTATGCACTAGAAGGATCTGTAGCCGTGACTGGTTCTGCGATTCAATGGTTACGAGACCAATTGCAAATAATCACTACATCTTCCGAAATTGAAGCACTAGCAGGTAGCGTCGATGACAACGGAGGCGTCTATTTTGTTCCAGCATTCTCTGGTTTATTCGCGCCTTATTGGAGAAGCGATGCACGCGGCGTGATTGTTGGTTTAAGCCGGGCAAGTACGAATGCCCATCTCGCTCGTGCAGCACTTGAGGCTATTGCTTATCAAACTCGCGATGTATTAGATGCAATGTCTGCCGATAGCAAAGTTGCTCTTAAGTCAATGCGCGTTGATGGCGGCGCAACAGCTAATAACCTTTTGATGCAGATTCAAGCTGATGTTATGGGTATTGAAATTATTCGGCCTGAAATAATCGAAACAACTGCCCTTGGTGCTGCATACGCGGCAGGAATTGCAGTTGGCATATGGCAATCTCCGAGTGATGTAGAAAAGAATTGGCGCGAAAATCAACGTTGGAGTTCAACACAAAATCCCGATGTGCGCGCAGAAAAATACGAACAATGGAAGAAAGCAGTAAATCGCACACTTAATTGGATAGAGTGAGCACACTATGAGCCCGAAACTCGGCGCAGGTATCACGCGCACCGATCGTCCACTCTCGGATGGTCGAACAATTCGTTATTACGATACTCAAGGTCAAGTACGCGCAACTGCAGATAAACGCGAGAAAGCAGATCAACCTGGAATTGGTGAACTTCGTTTAGATCCACTAGTTAATGAATGGGTTGCAATGGCCGCACATCGCCAAGGTCGCGTCTTCTTGCCACCGAAAGAGTTGTGTCCTCTCTGTCCATCTAGTGGTGAGAATTTGACGGAAGTCCCTGAAGATGATTTCGAAGTTGTTGTTTTTGATAACAAATCTCCGTCACTTCGTCCGCCTGTGGGAGATTGGGCGCTACCAGATATGGCAGGACCAGATACTGATACTGGAAGCGCAGCTGGTAAGTGCGAAGTAATCTGTTTTACTGCTGATCACGGTCAAGTACTTAAAGATTTAAGCACCGAACGTATTCGAGTTCTTTTAGAAGCATGGATGGATCGCACTCGCGAGTTATCTCAAGAAAAATTCATTCAGCACATCGCTCCATTTGAAAATCGGGGCGAAGAAGTTGGTGTGACATTGGCACATCCACATGGTCAGATTTATGCGTACTCATATATTCCGCCGAAAGTTGCTCGTATGCTCGAAGTTGCGAAAAAGCATAAAGAGCGCACAGGAAAAGTTTTGTTTGATGAGATTCTTTCTCGCGAAATTAAAGATGAGGAGCGAATAGTTGCGCAAAATAAGCATTGGGTTGCATACGTACCCTACGCAGCGCGATACTCTTTTGAAATTCATGTCGCTCCAAAGGTTTCTGTCGCCGATTTAAGCGAACTGACACCAGAAGTTGCTGATGCCTATCCAGCAATTGCTAAAGAAGTTCTGCAACGTCTAGATGGTGTTTTTAATATTCCTATGGCATACATCGCAGCGTGGCATCAAGCACCTGTTCGTGAAGGTCGCGACCTGCTCCGTTTACATTGGCAGATTACAAGTGTTCGCCGTGCGCCAGGAAAACTTAAGTATTTAGCCGGATCTGAATCTTCTATGGGTGCATTCATTATGGATCTACGTCCAGAACAATCTGCTGCTCAATTGCGAGAAGTAAAGCTGACTTAAATGAAAATCTTGGTCACGGGAGGCACCGGCTATATCGGCTCTCATGCTGTTGAAATCCTAATGAACAGCGGCCATGAAGTCACTGTGCTTGATGATTGCAGTACAGGTCACCTTGATTCATTGCCGCCAACAGTACGGTTTATCCAAGGATCTTTACTTGATCCAGATTTAGTTGTGCGGGCACTTAAAGGGTGTGAAGCAGTAATGCACTTCGCTGGAAAATCACTCGTTGGCGAATCTGTTAAAAAACCAGATCTGTATCGTCAGGTAAATGTCGCCGGTACAAAAGTTTTACTTGATGGGATGAATACTCTTGGAATAAAGAAAATAGTTTTCTCCTCATCTGCAGCGACTTACGGTGAACCTGAAAAATCTCCTATTTCTGAAAAGGCCCAATGTGTGCCAACGAATCCTTATGGTGAAACTAAGTTAGCAATTGAGCGAGACCTGTCGACGGCTGCTCTTACGCAACATTTGGCTGCAATATCTCTTCGTTATTTCAATGTTGCAGGCGCATTAAAAACCCAACGTGGTTGGCTTGCAGAACGCCATGAACCTGAAACTCATTTAATTCCTAATGCACTTCGTGCGACAAAGGAATCACCTTTAAGAATTTTTGGGCGTGATTGGAATACACCTGACAGAACATGTATTCGTGATTATGTTCACGTGGTCGACCTAATTGATGCTCATGTGAAGGCACTAAATGCGTTGGTAGATTCAAAGCATCACATAATTAACATCGGTTCTGGTACGGGCTACTCAGTCATGCAAGTTGTTGATGCAGTTTCGCGTGTAAAAAATAGTGAACTCGCAACAGTTGATGCGCCAAGACGCGCGGGAGATCCAGCCGTGTTAGTTGCTGATATTTCTAAGGCAGAAAAACTCATTAACTGGAAACCTGTAAAAGGTTTAGATGAGATGGTGGAAGATACCTTTAAAGCTAGTTAATTAGATTAATCGAAATTACTTCAACGCCACCAATTGAACCGAGAATATTCAATAAATCTGTTGGATCATTTCCAGGTATGGCGACCGTCAGATCGTCAAAACCTTTTCCATCTTCAGATTTGGTTACTGTCAGTTCACGGATATCTCCACCTGCAAATCCAATGGCCGAAGCTAAGGCGCCTAGTGAACCTGGTTGATCAGGTAATGAAATAGATAAACGAAATTGAGCCATGGCTACAGATTAACCATTGGAGGGTGCTTTGCCCAATTTAACAGTAAATGTTTTGCTTCCGCCGCCATTTGGTAAGTCAACAGTTACTGAAACTGTGGCACCAGGTGCATATGATCGAATGCGAACGATTGCACCAATAACATCTACGACTCGCTGTCCACCGATTGATTTAATAATGGATCCTGCAGGGATACCTGCAGCATCTGCGCCCTCACCTGGTGTGAGTCTGAGAATTTTTGCTCCGATACCTTCGTAAGTATTATCAAAATAAACACCAAGTAATGGACGAGTTGATGTATTTGTAGGTGATGTAATGATTTCATCGATTACACGTTTCGCCTCAGAAATCGGAATTGCAAAGCCAAGTCCAATACTTCCGCTTGTGCCACCAGTTGAGAGCGTTGCAATAGCTGAGTTAACTCCGATGATCTGCCCTTGCGCATTAATCAATGCCCCACCTGAATTTCCAGGGTTAATTGCTGCATCAGTTTGAATCGCATTTACAAAAGATTCTTGTCCAACACTTCCTGCAGATACTGGACGATTGAGGGCAGAAATAATTCCAGTTGTCACTGTCGATGCTAAACCAAGAGGTGAACCAATTGCCATGACGGGCTCGCCAACAACTAATTTGGTTGAATCACCTATGTTGAGTGCAGCAAGGTTGCCCTTGTTTATCTGCAGTACCGCTACGTCATAGGCCTTATCGCGTCCAATAATTTTAGCCTCAGCTTGATTGCCATTTGAAAATTCAACAGTAATTGTGCCGGTACCGGAAGCTACAGCATCAATAACGTGATTATTTGTGATGATGTAGGAAGACGACGTAGATGATTGATAAACCCAACCTGAACCTGTACCACCACTTGTCGCTGTTTCAACCGCAATGGATACAACAGATGGTGTAATTGTCGCAGCCAGATTTTTAACATCGAATGCATTTGTAGTGAGTTCTAGTGGTGAGCGACCTTTTGCGCATTTTCCATTTGCTGACAAGAAAAGCACCTTGGTCTTATTATCGACACACGCTTTTACGCCGCCAGTGTTACTGATTTCTGCCACAGCGATTCCGCCAGCAACGCTGGCCCCAAGTACAAATGCAATTAGAAAATAAAGACTAGTTTTTTTCATTTAAGATTGAACAATCCAATCACTCTTAATTGATACCAAAATTTTGTCTAACGCGCGCTCTGGTGGCCCACCTACAGGTTTGCCCGATTTAAATGGGTCGAAGGAACCACCATGACATGGACAAACAAGTTTTTTCCCTGCTTTTAAATAATCAACGGTGCAGCCTTGGTGCGTGCAAATTGCCGAGTACGCAAACACTCCACTCTTTGTGCGAAAGAGAAATGCGGGCGCACCATTGGTTGCAACAAATTTGCGAGAGGATCCAACGGGAAATTTGGAGGCCTTAATTATTTTTTTTGGTGAAGCGGCAACGGCAGATTGTGTGCGCCCGAAAATAAGAGCACCAGCAGCAATTGCCGTATTCCTTAAAAATCCTCTGCGATTCATCTCTATACATTCCTAATCATTGATTGAAGTTGAAAGAATAACTTGTGTGCCTTTGAGAAGCCTGAGAAATATATGCTCCCTGACTTGGATTCGAACCAAGAACCTGCCGGTTAACAGCCGGCTGCTCTGCCATTGAGCTATCAGGGACTATTCGCTTCTCGCGAAGAGTTACGAGCGCACACTCTAGCGCACAGCTAAGGGGTGGTCTAAATCGAAGCGGAGTTATAGCCCGCCAAGGGCGAGATCATGCAAGGTGCGCCGAGTGCTTTCTAGGGCGACTAGTTGGGCAAACGCTGCGTTGTATTCCGCGTCATTTTCAACAGGATTAAGTCTTTGCAAACTTGATTTAAGTTCTGCAATTGCGCGCGAGACAGCTACTTCGCGCAGACGAGCAATAATGCTAGCGACGTAATGCTCTGTGATTTCCCCATCTGCGCGAATTGGTTCGACATTTAACTCTGTAAATAGAGATTTCATATTCTCATTTGTAATTTTATCAATTGTCAGGGCTGCATTATCTGGCGCCATTTGATCAATGACTGCACGAAGTTCTTGATAAGCAGGATGTGTGAAAGCGTTTGCTTCAAGTTCGTTAAAAGATTGGCAGAGCGTCGGTGATTGAACACGAGCCTTTAATACTTCACGTTCCAGAATTAAACGTGGCTCTTGTGGATCTGGACGCCAATCTTGTGGCACAACTTCTGGAGATGACGGATCAACACTTATTTGTGGAGTTTTCTTCATCGCTGTTGCAACAGCAGACGATACTTGTTCGACTTCAACGCCGAGCCAGCCAGCAAGTGAGCGTGAATATTCGGGGCGCAAAGATTTATCTCTAATTTGTGCGACAAGTGGGGCTGCAGCATTTAGCGCACCGATGCGACCTTCAGGAGATGCCAGATTATATTTTGCTAACTCTGCGCGAATCGCGAACTCAAAGAGTGGAACACGACGAGCAATAAGGTCACGAAGTGCAGCGTTCCCTTTTATTTGGCGAAGATCGCAAGGATCTAGTCCATCAGGTTCAACGGCTACAAATGTTTGCGTAACAAATTTTTGATCATCACTAAATGCACGTAGCGCTGCCTTTTGGCCGGCTGCATCACCATCGAAAGTAAAAATAACTTCACCACGGAAAGCATCATCATCCATTAATAATCTGCGCAAAATTCGGATGTGGTCGGCGCCAAATGCTGTTCCGCACGTTGCAACTGCTGTTGGAATTCCAGCAAGGTGGGCTGCCATTACATCTGTATAGCCTTCAACGATTACTGCTTGGCGCTTCTTTGCTATCTCTTTCTTTGCTACATCTAATCCATAGAGAACTTGGCTTTTCTTATAGATCGCAGTCTCTGGAGTATTTAAATATTTTGGACCTTGATCTTCTTCATCGCTAGCCAATTTTCGCGCACCAAATCCAACTACGTCACCGGTAATGTCTTTAATCGGCCAGGTCAGACGATTACGGAAGCGATCAATTGGTCCGCGCTGTCCCATCTTGGAAAGACCCGCGCTCTCTAATTCATCGATTGTAAAACCTTGTGCCCGTAAGTGTTTGGTGAGTGAATCCCAATCATCGGGTGCAAATCCAACTCCAAATAATTGGCACGCTTCTTTTTCAAATCCACGCTTTGTAAGCAACTCACGACCATGAGCTGCAGCAGGAGATGTGTTGAGTTGTTCTTGATAATAAATTGCGGCTGCAGCATTTGCTGCAATGAGGCGAGAGCGCATACCGGATGGAACAGATGGGCCAGATGAATTCTCGTCATATCGCAATGTATAACCAATGCGATCTGCAAGTTTTTCAAGAGTTTCAGTAAACGTCAGGTGATCCATCTTCATTAAAAATGAAATAACATCGCCACTGGCTTGGCAGCCAAAGCAGTGATAAAAACCCTTACTTGGCGTTACGTGAAAGGATGGAGATTTTTCATCGTGGAAAGGACACAAACCTTTTTTCTGTCCGCCGCCTGCTGACTTTAGTTGTACATAATCTGCAACTACTTCATCAATCGGAACACGTTCGCGAAGATAGGTAACATCCTCATCTTTTATGCGTCCGCTCATAGGCGCACTTTAGCGATTTTGAGTCAGACGAGCATGCAAGGCGTAAGCACCAGGGTCAGTCAGCGCTGCAATCTGATCAATTACTACACGAAGGCGCTGCCCATCATCGGCAGCGCGGTTCCAGTCATCGATAAAAATTGCATCCAGTGCTTTAGGCGCACTCTTATACAAAAGATCGACAAGTTCAACAATCACAATCTTTTGCTTTGCATAACGCTCTTGCGATTCAGCGGCACGAATTAAGTAGTGACCTGCAACTGCTTTGAGGAAATCAACTTCTACTAAATGTTCCCGTGGAATTTCAAGATTGGCGCCATATCTAGCAAGTGGTTCGTCACCATAGATTGCGCGAGTTTTATTCTCAGCAGCTAATACAAAGCGACCAATTAATTGGCTCGTTGAATCTTTTAAGCGAGCAAGGGAGCGATGGCTACCATCGTAGTTAACTGGCCAACATGAAAGATCTTGTAACCTAACAAGTGCTTCGGTTGCTTCAGACTTCGATGCGTTGCTTCCATAATCTTCTGTCATAGACTGATAAATTGCATCGAAATCATCTTCAAAAGCGCGCACATGTACCTGACTGGCAACAATTGCATCTTCTAAATCATGGACTGAATATGAAACGTCATCTGACCAATCCATAATTTGTGCCTCGATACAGCGCTTGCCTTCTGGGGCATCAGCGCGCATCCACTTGTAGATTTCGACATCATCATCATAAACACCAAATTTACGGGGATTAGTTGCACGTTGCCACGGATACTTTGTGGCTGCATCCAAAGATGCACGGGTTAGATTTAATCCAATTGATCGACCATCCGCGTCCACAGTTTTTGCTTCAAGACGTGTAAGTAATCTAAAACTCTGAGCGTTTCCTTCAAAGCCGCCACAACTCCTTGCTATTTCGGCAAGTGCTTCTTCACCATTATGTCCAAATGGTGGGTGACCTAAATCGTGTGCAAGACATGCGGTATCTAATAAATCGGGGTCCGCACCGAGTGATTCGCCGAGTTCGCGACCAATTTGTGCGCACTCAAGTGAGTGAGACAAACGAGTGCGTTGGAAATCATTTTCCCAAGGAACAGCAACTTGAGTTTTTGCTGCGAGGCGACGAAGGGAAGCAGAGTGAATTACTCGAGCGCGGTCTCGCATAAATTCTGTGCGACCTGCACGCTTTGCCGGTTCATCGAGAAAGCGTTCGTTGTCGCGATCACTGTAAACGCTCATGCAACAACCTTATCTAGAATTTTGTTAACATCTAAATAGTCGCTGATGTTTATTCCGAAGTGACCTAACGTGATGTAAGCGAGATAGGCACCTGATTCGCGAATTAAATAGCGCTTTGTGGAATTCTTTAATGAATTTGGACCAAATTGCACAGGAGAGCATGTTGCGATTAAGCCGCGATCATTTGCCATCGTCATTGAGCGGCGACAGTGATATGGATCTGTTGCAATGATGACATTTTTGATTTCTCGCTTTTTCATCTCGCGCACATAAGCCTTTGTACTAACTAATGTGTCACGCCCAGTTGGTAGCGCAACAATATTGCGAGCCGGAACTCCTGCAGAAATAAGCCAAGCGCGTCCAGATGCGGCTTCGGTTGTGCGATCACCCGGCGCGCGTGAACCGACAGTAATAATTATCGGAGCAAGCTCTAAATCATAAATTCTTTTGGCTTCAATCAAACGTGCCTCTAAAACATCACCGGGGCGACCATCGAATTGCGCAGCACCCATTACAACTATGGCATCTGCCCCACGTACAACTGGATAGTGCGCTGCGTAATACGTCTTTCCAATGGCGTACGTTGGGACAGCTAAAATAATTAGAAAAATTATTGTAAATATCCGCCGAATAAATCTAAAAATAAACATCAGCCACCTGAAAACGCATCTTCTAGTTCGATTGCAGCCATCTCATTTGGATCATCCAACCAACGATCTGGCAAAGTAACGGGGCGACCATGACTTGTGCGACCACGTGGTTTTTCACCTACCTCAATTGGATATGGCTGTTCATCGAGTTGATTTAGCAGCGTTCGAAAGTGTGAAAGAGATTCGATTAGGCCAAACTCTCTACGTAATTCGCGGTGAACTCTAAATCCCTTGAGATACCACGCCATATGTTTGCGCAAATCACGGCATCCACGATCTTCAGATTCAAAGTAATCAACAATTAATTCTCCATGTCTAAACATTACTTCGCGCACTTGGTGAAGCGTTGGCAATGTGCGCTCTGTTCCACCATTAAATGCGCTGACTAAATCTGAAAATAACCACGGGCGCCCGAGACATCCACGTCCAACTACTACGCCCGCACATCCTGTTTGGCGCACCATTTCAACTCCATCGGCACCTGACCAAATATCTCCGTTGCCAAGTACGGGCACACCAGTTGGTTTGAGGTGTTCGACAAGTTGAGTGATTGCAGACCAATCTGATTTACCTTCGTACATCTGTGCTGCTGTTCGTGCATGCAATGCAACCCACGCAACACCTAAGTCTGCTGCTGATTTTGCTGCTTCTAAATATGTGTGGTGATCACTATCTATGCCTATGCGCATTTTTACTGTTACCGGAATTCCAAATGGTTTCGCTGCTTCTACTGCTGCGCCAACAATTGCACTAAAGAGATTGCGTTTATACGGAAGTGCTGCTCCTCCGCCTTTGCGAGTAACTTTAGGAACAGGGCACCCAAAGTTCATATCAATGTGGTCGACTAAGTTTTCTTTACCAAGCATTGTTACTGCCGCACGCATTGTGTGTGGATCCACGCTATATAACTGAACAGAACGTGGCCACTCGCCTTTACCTGGCTCGATCATGCGCAGAGTTTCTGGACGTCGTTCAATTAGCGCGCGCGCTGTCACCATTTCAGAGACGAACAAACCAGCACCTTGTTCGCGGCAGAGCATGCGAAATGGAGCGTTGGTAATGCCTGCCATCGGTGCCAACACAACTGGTGGATCAATTTGATGATCGCCAGATGCGAGGGCAAGTGTTAGTGGTTTTAGCAACCGAGTAGTCGTGGCGCTAACCATGCTTCAACCTGATCGAGTGCAATGCGCTCCTGTGCCATCGTGTCACGATCGCGAATTGTTACTGCATGATCTTCAAGCGTTTCAAAGTCAACAGTGATGCAATAAGGAGTTCCAATTTCATCTTGGCGACGGTATCGACGACCAATCGCACCAGCGTCATCGAAATCGATACTCCAGTTCTTGCGCAATTGCGCTGCAAGATCGCGTGCTTTAGGAGATAAATCAGCGTTACGTGAAAGTGGAAGAACAGCTACTTTTATTGGTGCTAAACGATAATCAAGTTTAAGCACCGCACGCTTTTCCATCTCACCTTTGCTATTAGGTGCTTCATCTTCTGTAAATGCATCCATTAAGAATGTAAGAGTTGCGCGATCCACACCTGCTGCAGGTTCGATAACAAATGGTGTCCATCGTTCATTTTTTTCTTGATCAAAGTATGAAAGATCCTTACCGGATGCTGCAGAGTGCGCCTTTAAATCAAAGTCCGTGCGGTTTGCAACGCCCTCGAGTTCGCCCCATTCGGTGCCTGCAAATTCGAATTTGTATTCGATATCTGCTGTGCGCTTTGAATAGTGTGACAATTTTTCTTTTGGATGTTCGTAGATGCGTAGACGCTCTGGATTAATTCCCAGGTCCACATACCAAGCCATGCGTGTATCAATCCAATATTGGTGCCACTCTTCATCTGTGCCTGGCACAACAAAGAACTCCATCTCCATCTGCTCGAATTCACGAGTTCTGAAAATAAAGTTTCCTGGCGTAATT
>WLRX01000013.1 GCA_009706135.1 Actinomycetota bacterium | reverse complement strand
TTCAGGAAATATATATCTAGAATCAATGGAAGGTATGTATACCTCTGGCCAAGATTTCATGTTCCTATACTAATGCATGAACGAATAATCGCGGCTTAAAAGGCTGGCCAAGGAATCGCTGGCCAATCAGTACTTGGTAGTGGAAAACTACTCATCTTGATTAACTCTTGAGTTCGCGATTGCAAGGCAACAAATTCAACTGGAGTAATTAACGATTGCAGCTTTGCGCTTTCATTAGTTCTTAAAATCTCTTGTAGCGACTCTAAGGAATTCATTTCCTCCTTGTTCAAATCACTGCCAGCCCACTGCCATAGAACTGTTCGTAATTTATATTCATGATGAAAAGTTACTCCGTGGTCGCATCCGAACAATTTTCCGTCTGGACGGGGCAATAAATGTCCAATTTTGCGATCCGTATTATTTATCACTGCGTCAAAGAGTGCCATCTTGCGTAATTGTGGATCATCTTGACTAAAGAACTTAGCTAAATCTATTTCAACATCTATGTCTATCCATTCCTGGACCATTCCTTGACCAAAAGGTCCGTCACGCAAAATTGTTAAAGGAACGATTTTCAACGCTAAATACTCACTGATCAAATAAGCTGCGAACTCACGATGGGCTAGGTTTCCGTCTGGAAAATCCCATAGTGGGCGCTCCCCCGCGATAGGTTTATAAATACACTTTATTGATTGATCGCCCAATGTGCATTGCGCTAGCAAAGTTGCATTTGATGCATCAATTAATCGACCAGTAACAACTAATTCGCCTTCTTTGAGAATCTTTTCCACATCGCTCATCTTCGATACCCATTAGAACGTGGGCATAAGTGTCCATTTGGATCAATAGGAATTCCACAAAATGGACAGGGCATACGACCCGCTCCAGCCAGAGATAAGCATCGCTTGGCAAACGAAGCCGCTTGCGTGGGTGAAACATGAACCCGCAATAAATCAACGGATAAAGCTTTTTCATCAAAAACTATCTCATCATCAGTGTCATCGTCATTACTCGTTACTTCACGCAATTCATAAACTATAAGAGAATTCTGCGCGTCCCATGCCATAGCAATCACGCCAGCTCGGAACTCCTCAAAAATAGGTTGTTCTAAAGGAGCATCGTCAATGTCGTTACTCTTAACAACAACCGTCGGATCTGATTTTTTAATCTCACGCAGCATGATTTTTGTGCGCTCCCCTAAGGCAATTACTTGGGATTTTTCAACAACCACTGAAACCACGCGCGCTCCTGTGCGAGCTTGAATGAAGAATGTGCGTTCACCAGGTGCTCCAACAGTTCCGGCTACAAACCTTTCTACAGGATTAAACTCATAAATTATGGGGGTCATTTACTACCCGATCCGCCACCAACAAGTGTTTTGTCAGAGCGTTTATTTTGAGACAAGTACTCAAAATTGGTTTTTAAGTCATTGAGATGCAGTAATCGAAAATTTCCTTTATTGAAATCCAGAACAGAAATAGAGGCTGGGTCAATTACGATCTTCTGGAACTTATCTAAATCTAGTTCCAAGGCAGTAGCGATTAAACTTTTAATCACATCACCATGACTCACAATCAAACTAACTCCAGAACCTGCTTTTTTTATACTTTGGTGCAATGCTGTCTCAGCCCTTTGTTGCACTTGCAATAAACCTTCGCCATTGGGAAACATCATTTTACTCGGCGTATTTTGCACAACTCGCCACTCTTTTCGAAGCGATAAAGCTAGTAATTTCTTTCCGGTCCAGTCTCCATAATCAACTTCGGAAATATTTGAATCAATCAAAATCTTCTTTCGAAGAGCTGCGTCTTGCGATTGCAACCAGGGTTCTATTGTTGCCAAACATCGCTCGAGCGGACTAATACGGATGTCTTTAAATCGAGCATTTCCTAATCGACTGGAAAGAAGTGCAGCCTGTTCTATGCCTTTTGTACTTAAACTCACACCAGAAGCACGGCCGGCCAAAATCCCTTTTTCATTGGCGACAGAATGTGCATGGCGGAGCAAAATTACTGTGGTCACAGCGCAAGGCTATCGGGATTTGGTAAAGCACACTTGCTAAGGTCTAACTATGCAACTAAGACGTGCGGGCAAAAGTGGTCTCATGCTTTCTCGAATCGGCCTCGGCACAATGACGTGGGGCCGTGACACAGACGAACATGAAGCAGCAGATCAGTGTCGAGCCTTTCTCGATGCGGGTGGCAACTTTTTAGACACTGCAGCCGTTTATGGAGATGGGGATAGCGAACGAGTTATCGGTGGACTCATAGGAACGCTCTTTGAAAGAAAGGATGTTGTTATCGCTTCAAAAGCGGGAATAAGTTTTCCCGATGGCCAACGCAAAGTTGATAATTCCCGAACATCTCTTATTGCCCAGCTAGATGCATCCTTACAAAGACTTAACACCGAGTATGTAGATCTTTGGCAGGTTCATACTTGGGATGCGTTGACACCCTTAGATGACACCTTATCCGCACTTGATTATGCCTATGCGAGCGGGAAAGCCAGATATGTCGGAATCTCAAACTTCTCAGGTTGGCAAAGTGCGCATGCGATTACACGACAAGAAGTAATTGCTAATAAAGCACCGATAACAACAATTCAAAATGAGTATTCACTTCTTAATCGAAAAGTTGAAGAGGATCTCGTCGATGCCGCTACTAATCTAAATGTAGGTTTACTAGCATGGTCTCCTCTAGGTCGCGGTGTACTAACGGGAAAATATCGAAAAGGTGTTCCCAGCGATTCAAGAGCTGCTACACCGCACTTTGCCTCTTTCGTTGAACCTTATTTATCTGATAAGCAATCACAAATTGTAGAAGCAGTATGTGTCGCTGCCGAAGGTTTGGGATATTCCCCACTCGAAGTTGCTCTGGCTTGGGTCAGAGATGCGCCTGCTGTAACAAGTGTGATTCTGGGAGCCCGGACCGGAGCACAACTTCGCGGTGCATTATCTAGTGAAGAGGTTACTTTGCCTGAAGTTGTGCGCAGCGCTTTGAATGAAATATCAAGAATTTCGTAAAAAACTCTCCAGAACATTTACGCCAAATTTCAAACCTTCAACAGGAACTCTTTCATCTACCCCATGAAAAAGTGCCATAAAATCTAAATCTGGCGGCAATTTCAAAGGTGAAAATCCATATCCGATTATTCCTAATTCACTTAACGCCTTGTTATCGGTACCACCGCTCATCAGATATGGAACAGGGATGCCTTCTGGATCGAATTTCAAAATGGAGTTGGTCATTGCATCAACTAAATCACCTTCGAAATCTACTTCCAAAGCGATGTCATGCGTAATTGTTTGAACAGAAATATCTGGACCAATAATTTCACGCACCGTTGCATTTAATTCGTCTTCCATACCCGGAAGGAATCGACCATCTATCACAGCAGTCGCACTTTGCGGAATAACGTTTGCTTTATAGCCCGCATCAAGCATTGTTGGATTCGCAGTATTTTGTAAAGTAGCACCAATCATTCTTGCCATAGGACCAATTTCTGCGAGTAAAGGACGCAAATCCTTTTCATCATATTTTTTGCCCGTTACTTCTGCAATTTTCTTAAACAAAATCTTCACCGTTTTGGTATATCTCTGCGGCCATTCATAATTTCCAATCGCGGCCACTGCTTCACTTAATCGGGTAAGCGCGTTTTCAGGATTCATCATCGATCCATGACCGGCACGACCTTCTGCACTTAATCGCATCCAATGGATACCTTTTTGAGCTGCCTCGATGAAATAAAGACGTTTATTGTCCGAAAGAGTTACGGAAAATCCTCCAACTTCAGAAATAGCTTCCGAACATCCCCTAAAAACTTCAGGATGATTAGCGACCATCCATCTGGAACCAAAGAGAGAGCCTGCCTCTTCATCTGCAAAAAAAGCAAGAACTACGTTACGCGGAGGTTTGAATCCCTTCCTTGCCCACATACGAAAAATAGCAATGATCATTGCATCCGTATTTTTCATGTCAACTGCTCCGCGGCCCCAAATCATTCCATCCTTGATTACGGCAGAAAAAGGATCAACACTCCAGTCTTCTGCATTGGCTGGGACAACATCTAAATGTCCGTGAACTACTAACCCCGGTCGACTTTGATCTTCACCTTCTATGAAAGCAACAACGTTGCATCGGCCAGGTGCCGATTCATAAATCCTTGCTTTAATTCCTGATTCGTTGAGTAATTCAACAACCTTGTTGGCAACTGCGGACTCATCACCTTTGCCATCACCGTAGTTAACGCTGGGAATTCTTATGAGCGTTTGGCAAATAGAAATCGCTTCGGATTGCAATTCTTCTCGATCAGCATCACTTAATTGCATGGGCGTCATACGCTTATCTTCCCCTAAGAACTTCATTTTTGCTTACCTTTACAGGCATTGCTATCGTTGCGCACGCACTCGTCCGGGTGGCGGAATTGGCAGACGCGCTAGCTTGAGGTGTTAGTGCCCGCAAGGGCTTAGGGGTTCAAGTCCCCTCTCGGACACAAAAATATGGAACTATCAGCATCGTGAACTTAAGTGATGCGATGGGATTAATTCGCGAAATTCCGGATTTTCCTAAAAAAGGGATTTTGTTCCAAGACATCACTCCGTTGCTTTTAAATGCACAGGCTTTCAATGTAATCATCACCTACATGGTTAACTCTTCTTCGCATTTCGATTACGTGGCAGCAATGGAAGCACGAGGATTCATCTTCGCCGCAGCGATCGCAAATCAATCTCAACGTGGCTTCATCCCGATTCGTAAGTCAGGAAAGCTGCCCTCGGATACACACTCAGAGAGTTACGGTCTTGAATACGGTGCTGACACACTGCAGGTGCATAAAGATGCTTGTGCCGCACCTTCCCAAATATTGATAGTAGATGATGTGCTTGCAACTGGTGGCACAGCTTGTGCTGCGATACGTTTAATCGAGAAAACAGGCGCCTCGGTTCTTAAAGTGATTTTCCTACTTGAAATAGAAGCATTGGCAGGCCGTGAAAATATTCTTCAGCAGTATCCACACATGGACATTGAATCCCTGAAAAAAATCTAACAGATGAAAACTTCCACGCCAAAAATTACTCAGATACAGGGTTTACGTGCCCTTGCCGCTTTGTTGGTGACCTTATTTCATGCGAAATGGATAAGCGGAGGATTCATAGGCGTAGACATTTTCTACGTTATAAGCGGCTTTCTAATTACAGGGTTATTGATCCGTGAAATAGAACGTACTGGAACAATAAATTTCAAGGAGTTCTACGCTCGCCGATTTAAACGATTACTTCCAACTTCCTTCTTTGTTTTAGGAATAACCGCGGTATTTTCCTGGCTGCTCATTCCAGCCACAATGCGTTCATCACTGGGCCGAGACATTATCGCCGCAGGTTTATATGTATCCAATTATCTCTTTGCATGGTGGCAGGCTGATTATCAGAATCTAGACGCGACTCCTTCACCGGTAATTCATTACTGGTCGCTCGCCGTGGAGGAACAGTTTTATCTTCTGTGGCCTTTGCTTATTTTGCTCTTCTTCCTAGCGGCAACAAAACTTAAGAAAAGAAATGCAGTAACAGTATTTGTTGCCGCTGTTACTGCGCTCTCCTTTGCTTTCTCCATCTATCAAACTGAAACTTCTCCGATTTGGGCTTTCTATTCACTCCCTACCAGAGCATGGGAGTTAGGACTAGGCGCACTCCTTGTACTGCTTCCACCGATCAAAACAAAGAAAGTAGTTGGTCTTCTCGGATTCTTATTCGTCATAGCTAGTGCTTTCATTTTCAATGAAACAACTGCATTTCCTGGATTTAGCGCGGTACTTCCTGTTTTGGGAACAGTAATGTTAATTGGAACCGTCAATTCATGGCCACCATTTCTCAACGACGTAGGAAATAGCAAACTCTTTCAATGGCTAGGCGAAATTTCCTATCCGCTCTATCTGTGGCACTGGCCTTTGCTTGTACTTCCTTGCACTTATTTAGCCCGTCCCCTAACCATTTTTGAACGCATCATTGCCATTATTGCAACAATCGTTCTGGCTGATCTGACTCATAGATTCATTGAAGAACCTTTTAGAAAAAAAATAGTTTCACCCACAATTGTATTTAAACGCTCTGGAATAATCACGCTTGTTTCCCTACTAATCGGCACGGCAATTATTTTCTCTAGTAGCGATAAAATTGATGTTTCAGGTATCAACGGAGCCGTTTCACTCGCAGAGATCAAAGCACGACCATTGGTGTATGACGATGGATGCCACGCAAATTATGCGGAGATTGAGTCAGATAACTGCGTCTACGCAGATGTGACATCACAAAAAACCATGGTCTTGTTCGGAGATTCTCACGCTGCGCAATGGTTTCCAGCATTAGTAGAAATCGCCTCTCGATCCGGGTACAAATTGATTTCACTGACTAAATCAGCCTGCCCATCCGTTGATTTAGAACGACGGGATCAAGGTGGTTTCAAGATGTCTCGATGTAATCAATGGCACATTAATACGATAAAGAGAATTCAGTCGATAAAGCCTGACGTATTAATCATGAGTAGTTTCCAGTATTACGCTGCACCACCTCGATTTACTGATCGTGAAAAATGGTGGATAGGCGGACAGCGAAAACTGCTTACTGAGGTTAGAAACGTCTCTCCGCATCTGATTTATCTAACCGATACACCACATCCGTTAAGAGATATACCCGCGTGTCTTTCAAATTACTCGATTTCCAAGTGCAATACGACCATGCCTAGCGTAGATCTATCAATTCCTGGTTTTAAAGTTGTTAACCCAAACCCTTGGTTTTGCACACAAGAATGCCCAGCCGTCAAAGACGGCATAGTTGCATATAGAGATTCTTCCCACATAACTGTAGATATTGCAACAGCACTCATTCCTCGTTTAACACAGGCGCTTCGTGATCAGGGAGTAAATCTTTAAAAAAGATTTGCTTTTAACCTGCGTAAATCCCAACAAAATGGCAAGATGCACCCGTGGCTGAGTTAACTTATTACTGCGGAACGATGGATAGCGGAAAATCTACTTTGGCGTTACAAACTGCTCACAATCACCAAAGCAGGGGTCGAACTGGATTGATTTTCACATCCCAGGATCGTGCAGGA
This sequence comes from Actinomycetota bacterium, assembly GCA_009706135.1. GTDB lineage: Bacteria > Actinomycetota > Actinomycetes > Nanopelagicales > Nanopelagicaceae > Planktophila. The sequence goes on along the minus strand of WLRX01000013.1, from coordinate 6,492 downwards.
ACTGGTGTCATTTCGTCCCGGCTTGGTCTACAAAGTCCAGCTATAGAAGTTGGCGTAGAAATGGATCTTCATAAGTATGTCGTCGATAAGTTATCTCAAGGTTCTCGAATCGATTACATAATTTGCGATGAAGCACAATTTTACATCCCAATTCAAATCGAACAACTCGCTAAAATTGTTGATGGACTAGGTATTGATGTTTATGCTTTTGGAATTCTTTCGGATTTTAGAACTAAACTTTTTCCAGGATCTGCGCGATTAGTCGAGTTGGCCGATCGTGTTAACACATTACAAGTCGAAGCCCTCTGCTGGTGTGGTTCCCGAGCCACTCACAATGCGCGCACTGTTGATGGAACAATGGTCACTCAAGGAGAGCAAGTTGTCGTAGGCGATGTTGCACCAGGACAAGAAGTAGCCTACGAAGTTCTATGTCGCAGGCACCACATGAGAGAAGTAACGGCGCGTTCATCAAAAGCAGCACACGTATCCACAGATCCACTCCCATTCACTTAAACTCAAAGGAATATCATGAAATCTCGAGGCTTAGCAGTAGAAAATGCAACATCACCTTTGAAAACTTTCGAGTTTGAACGCCGTGATATCGGATCTCATGATGTTGGTTTAGATGTTAAGTTCACAGGAATTTGTCACTCTGACATTCATACAGCCCGTGGTGAATGGGGATCTGTTTATTATCCGTTAGTTCCCGGACACGAAATAGCCGGTGTAGTGACAACCATTGGATCTGCCGTTACCAAATTTAAGGTGGGCGATCTCATTGGTGTTGGTGTTTTTGTTGATTCATGCCGTAAATGCGTAAACTGTCAAAAGGGATTACAGCAATATTGTTTAGAAGGTATGACTGGCACATATAACAGCATTGAACGAGATGGTAAGAATGAAACTCGTGGTGGTTATTCAAATAATTTTGTTATCAATGAAGATTACGCCGTTCACATTCCAGCAAATCTAGCTCTTGAAGGCGTGGCCCCACTACTTTGCGCCGGAATTACCTTGTACTCTCCAATAAAGCATTTCAAAGTAGGTCCGACATCCAAGGTTGCAGTAATGGGTCTCGGTGGTTTGGGACATATGGGCGTTAAATTCGCTGTTGCTATGGGAGCCGAAGTTACTGTCTTATCTCACTCTTCTTCTAAAGAAAAAGATGCAAAACAGATGGGTGCCCATCATTTCGTCAACACCACAGAACCAGGTGCGTTCGATGCGTTAAAAAAATCATTCGACATTATTTTAAATACAGTAAGCGCTGAGCTCGATATTAATGAATACTTACAATGCCTAAAACTGGATGGAACGCTGGTGATTATCGGACTTCCTGGCAAGCCATATGCGCTTCATGCTGGCGTAATGTTAGATGGACGACGTTCTATTACTGGCTCAATGATCGGTGGAGTTTCTGAACTTCAGGAAATGATTAACTTCTGTGGCGAGAAAAACATCCTAAGTGACGTTGAGGTCATCAAAGCCGACTACGCCAATACTGCTTATGATCGCACTGTCGCCAGCGATGTAAAATATCGCTTCGTTATCGATGCAAGCACGTTCTAATCAATAAGTAAATGTAGGCCGTAAACAAATATCGGTGCCACTGCCAAGGCTGGAAGTAGGTTTCCAACCGCTACTTCCTTAATTTTAAGAAGTCGCAGACCAATGGATAAGAGCAAAAGGCCGCCTACAATCGTCATGGCATCTATTTGATATTGAGCCAATACATTGCCGAGTAAAAACCCAATCAAAGTCCATAAACCTTGATAAATACCTACAGGTATCGCAGAAGCAGCCACTCCCCAGCCAAGGGAAGCAGCAAAAGCAATTGCTGCAAAGAAGTCGAGTATTGATTTTAACGAAAGCTGATCAATTCCTGTGCCCATGCCATCGCTGATACTTCCCAAAATAGCTAGAGGACCTATTACAAAGAGGAGTGAAGATGATACGAAACCTTCAACGAAAGTTCCTTCACTGTGAGCACCAAATCTGCGTCGTAAATTTTGTCCAAGGTGTTCTAGTCGGTCCTCTAACTTAAGTGCTGAACCAATAAGACCACCGATAAGTAGGGCAGCCAAAATGCTGAGTAACGTCCAACCTTTTGGCAATGCCGAACTAAATTCACTACTAAACATTGGAATAACGGCGCTAGCAGCAGCCAAAATTGTTATTAAACCTAGAACATCTGTGATGAGATCCCGAGTTTTCAACGCTAATCGAGAACCCGCTACAACTCCAATTGCAGATCCTGCGATAATTGCAACAACATTGATCAGAGTACCTAAGCCAATAATCATGATTTCAACCTCATTGCCACATTCTATCCCTTACACTTCGACAATGAGCACAGATGCTTCCAAAAATATTTTTCTGGAATTCCTTCGCCCGCACAGAACTATTCCACACACTGCCTGGGCTGCGCGCCATAGATGGGATCTTTCTTTCCAAAGATTATTGATTCTGGGCTTTGGTTTATTTATTTTTGGATTGGGTGACTCGCTTCTCGTTCAAAGTGGAACAGGCAATGCTCCATGGACCGTCCTTGCGCAAGGTGTTTCAAAAAAATTAGATATTTCATTAGGAGTATCAACGTTTGCAATTAGTACTTTGGTATTACTTCTATGGATTCCTTTGCGGGAAAAACCAGGATTTGGAACGCTTTCAAATATTTTAATCATCGCAGGTGCTATTCAATTAGGTGTCAATATTTTTCCTATCGCGCAGAACTATTTAGTCGGTGTAGCAATGGATTTCTTAGGTATTGCAATGGTCGGTCTTGGCTCTGCTTTATACATAACGTGCGCTCTGGGACCAGGACCTCGTGATGGATTAATGACAGCCCTTCACCATCGAAGCGGTGTTCGAGTGGGCAGAGTTCGACTAGGAATTGAGGCTACTGTCCTAATCATGGGTGCATTACTCGGCGGCACCGTTGGGCTTGGGACAGCTCTCTTTGCCCTCTTTATAGGCCAATCAATTGCTATCTCTCTGGGTGTTGTATCGCGATTTTCTTCTAAGTAGAAGTTAATCTTCCTTCATCTTCCCTCGGTCTGCGGGCCGTTATTTCGCACGGGGTCGCAAACACCCCCGATAACAAAATCAGGAAGGTCGATCATGTTAGATACGTACTTCAAAATCACACAACGTGGATCAACAGTTGCTCGCGAAGTTCGCGGTGGCTTTGTCACATTCTTCACAATGGCTTATATCGTGGCCCTGAATCCACTCATCATTGGTTTAGCTAAAGATGCTGATGGCAAATATCTAGGTGGCGGCGATGCCCCTAATCTTGCAATGGTTGCGGCTGCAACTGCACTTATTGCAGGAGTTCTAACAATTCTCATGGGAGTGGTTGGCAACTATCCTCTAGCTCTAGCAACCGGACTCGGGTTAAACACCTTCGTTGCAGTTGGTATCGCATCTCAAATGTCATGGGCGGATGCAATGGGCCTAGTTGTATTAGAAGGATTAATCATTACTGTATTAGTTCTAACAGGATTTAGAACCGCAGTGTTTCGTGCAGTACCAGCCCAACTAAAAATAGCAGTCTCGGTTGGTATTGGTTTATTTATTGCACTCATTGGCTTAGTTGACGCAGGATTCGTGCGCCGTACAGGTTCTGGTCCCGTACCAGTAACTCTTGGCGACAACGGAACACTTGTTGGTTGGCCTATTATTATTTTCGCTCTCGGACTCTTCTTGATGATCACGCTTATGGTCAAGAAAGTTAAGGGAGCATTATTGATCGGTATAGCTGTAGCAACTGCTGCAGCTATTGCCGTTGAATCTGCCTTCAAAATAGGACCAAACTTTATCGCTCCAGATAAAATTAATCCAAAGGGTTGGGGACTAAATGTTCCTAGCGTTCCTTCAGACATAATTGCTACTCCAGATTTCGGTTTACTTGGACACTTCTCGCTTTTCGGTTCATTTAGCCGAATTTCAGCAGTTACAGCAATCCTGATTATCTTTACTCTCTTGTTGTCTGACTTCTTCGACACCGTTGGAACAGTTACTGCAATTGGACACGAATCAGGATTAATTGATTCACAAGGAAATATTCCAAATAATGATCGAATTCTCCTTGTTGACTCTCTGGCAGCAGTGGCAGGCGGAGCAGGAAGTATTTCTTCTAACACCAGTTACATCGAATCTGCGTCAGGCGTTGGTGAAGGTGCGCGTACGGGATTGGCATCAGTAGTAACAGGTATTTTGTTCTTACTGACAACTTTCTTAGCACCACTAGTGGCAGTTATTCCTTACGAAGCTGCCACACCAGCATTAGTCATCGTCGGATTCCTAATGATGACTCAAATCAAGGGAATCGATTGGGCAGATTATGGAATTGCAATTCCAGCGTTTTTAACAATCATTCTCATGCCATTTACCTACAACATCTCAGTTGGCATTGGTGCAGGGTTTGTTTCACACGTTGTGATCCGATTAGTACAAGGGCGACGCAAAGAAGTACATCCACTTCTAATTCTCGTCAGTGTTCTCTTCATGGTTTATTTCCTATCTTCTCCAATTAATACTTGGATTGGATAATTTGAACTAAAGCAATAGCGCGGAACAGTTTTGGTTCCGCGCTATTGCTTTGTCCATTGAATAACTGATTTATTTTCGGATTCTAAAATTCTATTCGCCGCGGAAAAAGGTTTACTACCAAAAAAACCTCGATATGCAGATAATGGACTTGGGTGAACGCTGAGGATCTGCTTATCTGTTGGGAAGTAGGGCGCCAACTTTTGCGCCTGATTCCCCCAAAAGATTCCAATCACTCCCTGGTTCGCTAATGCTTGTGCAACTGAATCTGTGAATCCATACCAAAGAGAATTCACTTTCTTACTCGGCAAGGAAATGGTTAACCCTCGATTGAGTAACATCACACCCTGCTCGGCTAAATATCCAAGATCACCGTTATTTGGCGCATTACCTCCAACATCACTCAGCATCTCGGTGTAAATATTTTTCAAAGATTGTGGAATCCTTTTAACATTTGGTGGAATGCTAAACGAAAGTCCCATTGCGAGATCTTTATTTGGGTACGGATCTTGCCCGACGATTACAACCCTTATTGATGAGGGTTCACATTCAAAAGCTCTGAATATCTTTTCCTTGGCTGGAACGCTAGTTTTGAATTCTAAAACTTGGTCCAAGTTATCAAGTAGATGTAGAACAGGTTCCAACAATGTATGCCAACGTGCATCCAGTAAATCTCTAAGCACGGGCGAAGAATCGATCACTCTCATATTTAACTTCGATAGGTAAACCAAAAACAGCACTCACGTGTTCACTCGTTATTACCGAAGCAACTGGACCGCTAACTGCGATCTTGCCATCTTTAAGCAATATCGCATGAGTAGTGCCAACCGGTATTTCTTCGATGTGATGCGTTACTAAAACACTTGCTGGAGCAGATGGATCATTTGAAAATTGAGCAAATCGCCGCAATAGATCTTCTCGTCCACCAACATCTAGTCCAGCCGCTGGCTCATCCAATAATAGAAGTTCGGGATCAGCCATCAATGCTCGAGAAATTAGCACTCGCTTTTTTTCACCAGAACTTAGAGTTGAAAACTTTCTATCACCAAGTTCTCGAACTCCAAAGGTTGTCAATAAGGCAACGGCGCGAGATTCATCCCATAAGTCATAATTTTCATTCCAGCGTCCGATGATTGCATATGCAGCCGTTAAAACAACATCTCTAACCACTTCATTAGATTCAACCATCGCTTCTAATGATGGAGATGCCAAACCTATTCGAGTACGTAATTCTGAAAGATCAACTCGGCCTACCTGTTGATCCAATAAAAGAGCCTGTCCCTTACTTGGAAAAATTCGAGCTGCAAGTACACCCAGAAGTGTTGATTTTCCGGCACCATTTGGCCCCAGAATTACCCATCGCTCCCCTGCGGCAATGCGGAAAGAAATTGGTCCCAAAATTTGTTTGCCGTCTCTCACAACACAAACACCATCGAGTGAGAGAACTAATTGCGAAGCCATAGAACAAAAAGATAGTGCTTCACGGGGCCTAATTGGGCCAATCGCATGCAATTTCGCGTGTGTAATTGACGATAATCTATATCCCATGGATAGAAATGACAGAGTTGCCAATCGTTACACAGGTCTGATCCTGCTCTCTGGCATTGATGCCCCAGGAATTTCTTCATCTCTCTTTACTACCTTGGAGCCATTTTCCATCACTATTTTGGATATTGAACAAGTGGTTATTAGATCTCGCTTAATACTCACTGTTTTAATTGATTTAGATCCTGCGCATGCTGCCGCTGTAGAAGCAGATTTAAATGAATGCGCCATAAAACTCAATGTGGATATCGCAGCCTCTTTTTCAAACGAGACTACAGAATCCATAGCTCAAAAAACGGGATTAATTCACGTTATTGCTCTGGCAGAGAAAATAACCCCAGGAGCAATAGCAAACTTAGCTTCGGACATCGCAGCCACTGGCGGAAATATAGAAAG
>WLRX01000012.1 GCA_009706135.1 Actinomycetota bacterium | reverse complement strand
TTTGCTTAGGGCGAGTAAAGATAATTCGTAGTGAAACACATTTGGTAATGTCAATGAAATTACGTCTAATTCTTCTTTTTCTAACATTTCAGAGGCATCTGAATAAGCCTTGCAACTAAATCGATTTTGAAAATTTTCTTGAGTTGATTTTGAAGGTGAAGCCACGGAAATAATTTGTGCGCGCCCAGTTTTTATCCATCCTTCAGCGTGCAATGTTCCCGCGAAAGATCCACCGACGATTCCAACTCGAAGCGTCATTAATACCTCCCTGATCTATTCATTTACCAAGAAGGGGCATCTATTTTTGCGACTTCTGCACCAAGTTCAGAAATCTTAGCAATAGCTTGAAGAACAGAGTTGGCATCATCGCGTGAACCCATCAGCACTGCTGTATTAAACCAAAGAGTATTCGCCGCTAAATAATCAGTTACAGGGAAACTCTGTTCGTTGTATCTGATTTTGGTTACCTCACCCCGAAGGCGCGGGGCAAGTCCACTTGGATCCTTGAACATCTCTAGTCGATGTAATGGTGGATACGATGTTGTAAGTGGAATACCTTCTGCAAGTAGTGCGTGGCGTATTTGATCACGAGTCGCACCAGAGATGAGAGTCGAATCTACTTCAACGACGTAGCAGTAGTTTCCTTGTTCCGTGCAACCTGCGTAGCGACCTTGAGGTTTGAATCCAGGGATTTTTGCAATTTCAGAATTTAACCAGTTTGCATTATTACCGCGATTTTGTTGTTGCTCTGGGAAACGATTTAATTGAGTGCGCAGGATTGCTCCCTGCCATTCGCTGAGTCTGTAATTTCCGCCAAGGCGCAGGTGTCTGTAATACCAAATACCATCACCACGTCCACAATTTACAAAAGATTTAAATAATGGAATCAGATCTTCCCTTTTGGTGGTGATTACTCCACCTTCGCCAGATGTCATCAACTTTGAAGCTTGAAAAGAAAACGATCCAGCATCTCCAATTGTTCCGGCATGTTCGCCTTTCCAACGTGAACCATGCGCATGCGCACTATCTTCAATAAGAGCAATATTGTGTTTTTTACAGATTGCAGTTAATGCATCCATATCCGACATTGAACCAGCCACGTGCACGCAGACAATTGCTCGAGTTTTAGGACCTATTGCTGCTTCCGCTTGAGCAACATCGATAGTTCCTGTTAAAGGATCGACATCAACAATTTTTGGAATTGCATTAACAGTGAGAATTGCTCCGATTGTTGCTAAAAAAGACCAATCAGCGACAATGACTTCATCGCCATCACCAATTCCCAGGGCGAGAAAGATTACTTCAAGAGTGTGAGTTCCGTTTGTGACTGCGAATGAAGCTGTTGCGCCTGTGTATTCACTCCACTCTTTTTCAAATTCCTTAACTTCTACGCCATGATTTGCCCACCAATTTCGAGAATCTAAAACACGATTCAACGCTTCACGTTCAGTTTCATCATAATGTGGCCAAGCAGGGAAAGAAGTGTCTCGAACTTTTTTTCCACCAAGTGCTGCTAGTTGTGAACTCACCTTATTCGATCCATTCTCTCGGTTGTCATTCTTTCACTGCTCCACTCGAAAGTCCTGCTACCAGGTACTTTTGAATAAAAATAGTAAAAATCACAATTGGAATTAGTGCAATTGTGGCTGCAGCAGCCATCGGTCCCCAATCTAAAGTTCTATTGGATATAAAACTTGCAACAAAAACGGGCAGGGTTTTCGAACCTTCTCCAGCCATGATGACTGGAATTAAGAATTCATTCCATGAAAGCAGCGCAATAAAAACTCCAGTTGCAACTATTCCTGGCATTGCCAAAGGGAGCAAAATTTTGACAAACATTCGTGTATTTGAGGCACCATCTACTCTTGCGGCTTCTTCTAGTTCAATCGGAATCTGTCTAAAGAATGATGTGAGAAGCCAAATTGCAAATGGCAAGTTAAATCCAGCATAAATAAAAATTAGTGCCCATAGAGAATCGTAAAGTCCAAGAAAAGAACTCAATCTGTAAAGTGGAAGAAGTAAAACGATTCCAGGAAGTGCACGAACCGCAATCATAAGTGCTTCTAAGGAAGATCTACCCCTAAAGCTAGATCTACGGGCGATCGCGTAGGCGCTCAATGCTCCGATAACTAGAACGATTATGGTGCTCATAATGGTTACAAAAAGTGTATTCAAATAGATTTTTGGGAAGGCATCAATTTGGAAAAGTGAAGTGTAATTTTTAAAGGTGGGGGTGAAATTAAAGAATTTAGGAGGGAGAGTGTATGTATCAACTCGATCTTTAATTGATGTACTAAAAGTCCAGAAAAGTGGAAAGAGTGCTAGAAATGAAGAAAAAATCAAAACTAAATAAGATGAAAATTTACCCTTTTTGGTTATTTTCATTTAACTTCCTTCGTCGAACGGCGCCATAAGAAATATACAGGCGCACTTATAATCATTATCAAGACACCTAAAGCAGCAGCACGCGAGAACTCAAGAAATATGAAGCCGGTTTTATAAGTCCATAAACCCAATGTTGTGGTTTCATTTCCGGGCCCACCGCGAGTTAACATAAAGAGAGTGTCAAAAAGTTTTAAGAAATCCATGATTTTTATCATGACTACTACAAGTAGTGTTGGTGTAATCAAGGGCAAAGTAATTTTCCAGAAAGTTTGACGTGATGTCGCCCCATCGATACTGGCGGCTTCGTAGAGTTGTGGAGAGATTGATCCCAGAGCAGCAACTAATAACAACATAACGAATGGGACAGATTGCCAGGAGTCAACTAGTACAACCGCCAAAATTCCAGTTGTTTGTTGGCCAAGCCAATTAATTTTATCGATTCCGAAAGATTCCAAAACCCAATTGATAATCCCCAGGTCCGTATCGAACATGAACCTAAAAGTTAAACCAACCGCCACGGGAGTCAGTAACATCGGAGTAATTAGGATGGAACTAAATACTTTGCTTCCCTTTAAATTACGGTGCAGCACAAGGGCAAGTGCCATGCCTAAAGGAATTTGAACTAGCATGCCTAAAATCATCATAGCCAGAGTGATCTTCAGCGTTGCCCAAGTTTCGGGAGCTTTAAAAGCCGCAACGTAATTATCAAGTCCAACAAATTGCGGCGGTAAGAATGAAGAGAGTTTTATATCAAGAAATGAAATGTAGATGCCGTAAAAAATCGGTATCAACACGGTTAACGATAGGAGCGCCCAGGCTCCGAATGTAAATTGGCCTATTGGCCTAGTTAGTTTCATGCGTTTGGGCATTTAAGAACTTTCTAACTAGGCCAATAGGTTTATTAATTTATTTCTTACTTAGGTTCTTTAGCGAGAATTGGTTTCAATTTCTCATTTAGAGCCGTCATTGCTTTAGTCGAATCACTCTTGCCGTTGAGTACTTGAGTTACTGCATCAATTGCAGCAACTTCAAACTCTGGCCACACAGCGATTTGAGGATAACGTTCAATGCGTGAACTTGAAGGAATTTCAAGTTGTGATAGGTAAGGGAACTTCGCGAGAAGTTCTGCGTTTGTTGTAATTGACTTACGGCCAATTGCAGCAGCACCTGATTCAAGGTAGCTCTTCGCATTAGACTTTCCTAGAACGTATTCGAGGAACTTCCATGCCGCAGTTGGATTCTTGGCATCTTTTGGAATACCAATGTTCCAGCCAGCTAAGTGAGTGATATCTGCTGATCCCTTAGGCATCGGCGCTGTACCGATTTTGCCTTCGTTCTTGTTAATTGTCTTATCAAGAACGCTTCCGTAATAACCGGAGTAATTGATCATGGCGCCAATATCTTCACCCAGGAATTTGCTAGTAACTTCATCAGAGTTTGCTGTTGAAGCACCCTTTGGGGAAACTGTCATCAATTTCTTAAGGAAATCAGTGGCAGCAATAGCTTCTTTGCTATTTACAGTTGGATTAAGTGCATCGTCATAAAGTTTTCCACCGAATGACCACACCATAGTCATCCACCACCATGAAACGTTTGGTCCAAATCCAATGATTTGACCACCGTAACCTGCGGCTTGAACTTTTTTAGCGTTGTCGTAGTACTCATCCCAAGTTTTTGCTGGTGTGAGTCCTAATTTTTCGTAGATATCTGTTCGATACCACTGGATCATTGGTTCAGTGCTCAGTGTCAAACCTAATGTTTCACCATTGCACTTTCCGTAATCCTGTTGGCTTTGACCAAAATCAGCAATGTCATATTCAGATGAATCACCCAAATAACTATCAAGTGGTGCCATTGCCTGTGCTTGACAGAATGGCATCAAGAATGAGTTATCAAATTGAGCTACATCGTATGCACCAGCTTTTTGCTGGTATGAAAGTAGTTGCTTCTGATGTGCTTCTCCGTATGGAGTTTCAGAAACATTAACTTTGATTCCCGTTTCTGCTTCAAAGCCGGGAATAAAACTTTGAATAGAAGTTGAGGAAGGGCTAGAAATTAGAAAAACGTTTATTTCACCAGAAGCCTCAGAGTCAGTTCCCCCGCTAGAGCACGCAGCAAGAAGTAATGAAACTGATGCTAATCCAGCAAAACGTCTAATTGTTTTGGAATTGAGCACCGCGGATCCTTTCCTTTCGAAGTGAGGGTTTCCTCACGTAGGCAGATGGATGCTACTTGGAATGTTAAAAAAATGGTAGTATTTTCATCAAATCTGTGAGAAATTATCTCGCTGGATCTCACTCTCATGGAGGGCTTTACGTGTCAGTTACCTCGCCATATCGCCTGAACGTCAATGAGCAAGCAGAAAAACTCGCTCAATTCATGGTTCGAGCCGACGATATGCATGCCCTAGGCCGCGACCTTGATGTTTCAAAGAGATCCCGAATTGTTTTTGCGGGCATGGGAAGCAGTCATTTTGCATCCTATGAAACCTGGGAAACCTTCACACGAATGGGATTGCCTGCTTGGTGGCTACCAGCATCTGAGCTCATCGATGTTGGTGCTGGGTTGCTCTCACCAGGAACTCTGTTGTGTCTAACCTCGCAATCGGGTGAAAGCGCTGAAGTAACTCAAGTTCTCAAGCAATTCGACCTCTCCAAGGTTGACGTACTTGGTATTACAAATGATCCTGAAAGTAATCTTGCAAAGCATTCCGATTATTTGGTTGATCTAAAGGCTGGTCCAGAGGCAACAGTGAGTACTAAAACTTACTTGAACACTCTTGCTGCCATGAAGTTGGTGTTTTCCGAAGTTTCTAAATCTTACGAAGATTCACGTTCGACTTTGCTACGAACAGTAGATTCCATTGATAGGTACATTGCTGATCTTGATTCGCAAATAGAAAATGCCGAAAAGGATATGCCGTACAAAAAGAATTATGTTTGCGTGGGTAGGGGAGTAGCTGGCGCGTCTTCACAAACAGCTGGACTAATTCTTAAAGAAGCCGCAAAAATGTCAATTGAAGGAACTACTTCTGCATCATTTAGACATGGTCCTATTGAAATAGCTGGTCCAGATTTGAGTATCACATTCTTTGATCATGGAACAGAACCTCACAATTCACTCAACATCAAGCTTGCTTCAGAATTAGTTGCTTCAGGATCTTCTGTAACGTGGATTGGCGATAAAGGCATAGGCACAAAACTTCCTTCACCTGATCGCAAGGGCACTGACGCTCGCATTTGTGACACATTAAGTTTTCAAACATTAAGTTTTGCGCTAGCTGCAAGAACCGGCGTTCAGGCAGGTAGTTTTGCCTACGCGTCAAAAGTTACTGACACTCTGTAAATCGACTAGGAAGAGGATCTAATGCAATTATTTGATGTCGCATACGGAAGAGAGCTGTATGCAGAGTTACCAAAAATTATTAATCCACCTTTCTTAGTCGTATCAAATAAGGACCTTTGGCCACGTTTTTCTCATTATTTTGACTCTAAGGAGACCTTTGTTCACTTGGTTGATTCACTAGAAATCAAGGATCTTGAAAAAACATTAAAAGAACTTCCTGATGTTAAGGCGATTGTTGGAATCGGCGGTGGTGTCGCAATCGACGTAGCCAAGTATTTTGCGTGGCGCAAACACTTGCCACTATTCCAATGTCCAACCTCGATGTCAGTAAATGCACCCTTTGGACATCGATCTGCCGTTCGCGACAATGGAATTCTTAAATATGTTGGTTATGCCATCCCCGAGATGATTTATGTAGATTATGACGTCATTCAAAGCGCACCTGAGTACATCAATCGATCTGGTGTTGGTGACATCGTTTGTTATTACACAGCGAAATGGGATTGGGAGTACGCAACAAAAGTAGGGAAGTGCGAAAAGAAGTGGCCATACGACGATTTTTGGGTATCTCAAGCTTCCGAAGTTTTAAACTCAGTTCTCAATTCAACTTCAGACATCAACGCGGTCAATGATCGAGGTGTCCAAACTTTGATGAATGCATTGCGTTGGGGCGGGGCAGCATTTAACAATGCTGGATGGAATCCACGGCCAATTGAAGGTTCAGAGCACACTCTCTTTTATTCTCTTGAACATTTGATTCATAAGCCATTTTTGCATGGTCAAATCGTTTCCTTAGGTGTGGTTATCATGAGTTATCTTCAAAACAATGATCCCAAATTCATTAAAGGCAAACTAGATGAGATGGGTGTCGCATATCAGCCAGAGGATATGGATATTACTTGGACAGATGTACGTAACGGCTTAAAGCACATGATTGATTACTCAAAGGAATCCAAGAATTTATGGTACACAATTGCAACGGAAACTGAAATCACTGACAAGCAGTTAGATGAAATCGAAGAGTGGGTTAAAGGTTAGAATCTCAGCACCATTACATTTAGGAAACCAATGAAACCCGATGATCGACTTCAAGAAATCTTGAATATCGTCAACGACGAAGCACGAGTTTTGATTTCCGATCTAACAAAAGTCTTAAAAGTGTCAGAAATGACAATCCGCCGAGACATTGAACATTTATCTCGACTTGGTTTACTTCGGCGTGAAAAAGGCTTTGCAATAAAAGGGGTAAGTGGCTCGTTCGAACCAGCTTTTGCCATTAGAAGTGAAATTGCGTCTAAAGCTAAAAATGAGATTGCCAAATATGTTGCGACACTCATCAATGATCGAGAGACAATCGTTTTAGATGGTGGTTCCACTGGTGTTGCAATCGCTAAACAATTAATTGAACGAGAATTAACAGTTTGTGCACTAAGTTTTCGCGTTGCTGATGTTTTACGCGCTGCTCCTAAGATTCAGTTGATGGTTATCGGTGGGTTTGTACGCAAGGGCGAAGAGTCTCTTATTGGGCCCGCGGCTCTCGAAACTTTGAGGAACTATCATTTTGATCAAATGATTATGACCGCTTCTGGCTTAGAACCTATTTATGGATTGACCGAATGGAATTCTGATGACGCAATGATTAAGCGTGCGGCACATCATGCTTCAACCCGAACTATCGTTGCAGCGGACTCATCCAAATTCGGCGTGAAAGCTTTTGGAAAAGTTTGTGCATTAAAGGAAATTGCAATTTTAGTCACAGATTCTGCAATCGATAAGAGTTACAGGGAACATTTTCGTAAGGCAGGAATTGACTTAAGAGTGACAAAATAACGCCATGTCTAATTTTATCGGCCTAGATATAGGTGGCACTGGTATTCGTTTAGTTGTGGCAAATGAAAAGCATGAAGTAATTCAAGAATCAAAAATCGCAACTTCAAGTTTTGCGGCTGTTTCAAATGAAGATTCAATTTCACTCCTAGGTGCTTGGATAACAAAAAACGTTCCTGATTTGAAAGATATAGAGGCAATTGGAATTGGTTCAACAGGTCCCGTGAATCTCGTTACAGGTGTGATTGATAACCCAGATACCTTGCCTCAATTTTCGGGATTAGACCTAGGTGGAAAACTTTCCAGTTTGCTTAATCGAGAAGTCTGGATAGATAACGATGCAAATGCAGCGGGTTTGTCGGAAGCGATTCTAGGTGCTGGAAAAAATCACTCATCTGTTCTATGTATAACTCTTGGGACAGGGCTGGGTGTTTCTTTGTTTAAAGATAGAAAACCAATCCGAGCTTTAGATGGGCAGCATCCAGAAGGCGGTCATATTTCTGTTCCAAACATTTCTGCCCCTTGTTACTGCGGTTTGGATGCATGTTGGGAGATGAGTGCATCGCGCCTGGCGTTAGAGGAAATCGCAAAATCTCGATCCGAGTTTACATTAGTTGATGGTCGTTGTGATTTTTCCAATTTATCTGAGAAAACATGGCAAGAATTTGGCCACCGGATTGCAGATGGATTGATTACGCATTTAGTGATTTCAAGACCCGAAGTAGTTGTCATTTGTGGCTCAATTATTGACAAGTGGAGTAGTTTCCAAAACTACCTAGTCGAAAGATTAGAAACACATCGAGGTTTTAGCGAAACAAAAAACATTCAAGCTTCTACGATAGGTGATCTATCCGGAGCGATTGGCGCAACTATGTTGGCTCAATACAAAATTGGTAAAGGTGCGCGCCCATAATGAAACTTCAAGAATTAAGCCTTCCTGAAACAAAAAATAAAGTGGCTCTGATTTCGATCGCTCATGCAGATGATTTGTTGCTTTTTTGCGGTGGTGGAGTTGCCTCCCTAATTGAGGCTGGCTGGAAAGTTACAGTTGTGCGGGCAACAAATGATCGATGGGATAGTTTTAATTTGAATGAAAGCGCAACAATTGAGACAAATACCAAAGAATTCAATCTTGCAATGAAACATCTTGGCATTAGTAAGACTATTGATTTGAATCTAGATACTGATCGCCTTGGTGATTATTCCGAAGTCAGTTTACGAACAAAGTACATTGATATAATTCGAGATGAGCAACCGTATTTGGTACTAACGTTTGATCCTGATTCATATCTTTACGAAGACAATGAGGATCACAAAAAAGTCGCAGTTTCGATGGCAGAGGCAATGTGGACTTCTGGATTTGATAAACATCCAGGATCGCAACCTGTTGGGATTGAACCTTTTTTGCCGGTTGCTCGTTGGTATTTCGGGCGAGAAGTTGCTAAACCTACTCATTATTTAGATGTCACCGTATTTATTGATAAGTTAATTGTGGCAACGTCATTACATAGGACCATGCTAATCAATATGGCCAGACAGTGGTGGCTTAAGGGGCGCACAGCAGGAGTCTCACTCGATGAATTCTTTCAAAACGTGAATAACGATGTACGTTTTTTCGCTGAAATGATCGTTAGACAAACCCGTCAAAAGAATGCACGATCCAGAAAATACTCTGAGATTTACAGAGTGATTGATGATGCCGGCGTGGTATCGACTTTAAGTCAATTGGGGGAGAAGTAAATGTTTCAGGCTCAAGGCTCAAATGTTAAGTACGGTTCGAATATTTGTTCCGCTTATCTGAATTCATTGGGTGATTACATTCTGATTACTCACAAAGAACCTTGGGAGTTAATCGAGAAAGATGTAACGAATCAGCCAAAATTTGTTGTGGGGGCCAAAGAGCTCTCGAAAAAATATCTAGATGATTTAGCAAACGAAGTTCCAGGTGTACATGTTGTTGGATTAGGTGGCGGCTCTGCCATGGACACGGCCAAGTGGGTGCATTGGCGCCGCCAGCTTCCATTAACTTTAATTCCATCTATTCCCTCTGTTGACGCGTGCTTTACGCGAATGAGTGCTCTACGTGAACAAGGTGGAGTTATTTATGACGGCGATGCGGTGCCAGATCTTGTCTTAGTAGATTTTGATTTATTTAGAGCAGCCCCTGAATCAATGGTAACTAGTGGTATCGGAGATGTGCTTGCTTGTCATACTGCTTGGTTTGATTGGAAGTACGCACACGAAAAAAACAAGGATGAATTCGGCTGGACGTCGGAGTCTCCAGAGATCTCACTTCAGTATCTTGCTGAACTTGCTGAATGCGCACCAGGTGTCAAAGCACAGACAGATGATGGTTTAAGAAGGTTGATGGAATTGCATAGAGATATTGGATGGCGCTGTCACGAAATGAAACACGCAAGATTTGAAGAAGGCAGCGAGCATTTTTTCGCTTACACATTCGAAGAAGTAACCGGCAGAACAATTGCGCATGGCGAACTTGTGTCTCTGGGAGTTTTGGTAATGTCAAAATTTCAAGGCAATAATTTTGATGGCGCAAAAGACATCATCGAAAAAGCTGGTACCCGTCATAGACTTTCCGACCTAGGGATTTCTTCGAAAGAATTCTTGGACTCAGTGCGCCGAACGCAATCGTTTTCTATTGAACAAAAACTGTGGTTTTCATATGCACAAACGATAGATTTTTCTGAGATATCTGATGAGGCGATACTTGAGTCTGTAAATTGGTAGCGCATCCATTTCAGGAAGTAGCCCTAAAATCTAGAAGAGCCCTCTGGGCTTCATTCGCTTTGCTTGGAATTGTGTCTATGTGCTGGGTTGCGCGAATACCTGAAATTAAGGACGCCAATAATTTATCGAATTCTGGTTTCGGGTTAGTTTTACTTGGTAGTTCCTTAGGTTCAATAACAGGTGCTCAATTAGCAGGTAGATATATACATCGGTTTGGTTCACGTGATGTGATGAGATTTACTACCATGATTTTGTCCGTTGGAATTTGTGGCGTTGCGTTCTCTTTTAATCCAATAGTCCTAGCTATCTCATTATTTATAGTGGGTTTTGGTTACTCGGGTACAGATCTATGCGTCAGTGTTCAAGCCGTTGCCCTTGAAAATATTATGTCCAAAAGAAGCATGTCTTCTTTTCATGGCATGTGGAGTTTAGGTGCTTTTTTAACCACGATTCTCGGCGGTTCGATTGCAAATTTTGTCTCGCCTCAAGTCAATCTGATTTCTGTTGCCCTGTTGTCTGCTGTTTTCTTTTTGGGAGTGATCCATTACTTGTTACCCAGTGAATTAGACAATCATGATGGAGGAGCTGATGTAACGAAGGCAAAAATTCCTTTGTTTGGTAGCAAAGTCCGTTCTCTATGGTTTCTTGGTTTTGGACTTCTGGGTTCTTTAATTGCCGAAGGCGCTGCAAGTGATTGGGGCGCTCTATTACTTCGCGATGAGATGGGTGTCCGTAAAGGAATTAATGCATCCGCATATGCATCTTTTGCACTTGCCATGATTGTTACTCGATTCCTCGGTGATCGCGCCATGAATCACTTTGGAGCAAGAAAACTCGTATTGATTGCCGGTTTAATTGGTGGAATTGGTTGGGCTTCAAGTATTGCAATTGCTGTACCTCTTTCAGATACACATCCATTATTTGCACTGGTCATAATCAATTTAGGTTTTGCGCTTGCTGGATTTGGAATTGCCCCAATGTTTCCGGCGTTTATTTTGGCAGCAAGTTCCATACCTGGAATTGCGCCATCCGTCTCAAGTGCACGTGCATTTGTGATTGGTCTATCCGGATTCTTTATTGGGCCTTCAATTATTGGATTCCTCGCAGAGGGTTCTTCGATTTCTATAGCAATGATCTTTCCAATACTTGCATTGCTCGTTGCTGGTTTTCTTTCGCGAGTTATTAAGTAAAGCAAAAAGCCCCCAGCACACGCTGAGGGCTTTTTGTGTTTAAGGCTTACTTGCTGAAGAAACTAATGTTTCCTACGTGTGGACCAAAATCTGATCCAGAAATTGTTCCGCTTGCGATAAGTGCGAACAGGATTAGCGCTGCTCCGCCAAGTGCAAGATCTTTATTGAATGCAATTTGCTCATTCATCTTTGCTGTTGCATCAGTTTCTTTCCAGTATGCGTGGAAGATGATTCCGGCAAGAATTACTGTGATTGCAACTAATAGCGCACCAAGATCAACCCATAATCCGATTGCGATATAAATACCACCGAGTAAGAAGAAGAGACCGCTGATTAGAACTCCGAACTTCGCAGCTGGAAGCTTCTTGTACTTTGCATATCCAGTCATTGCTTCAAGCTTTGCAAAGTGACCAATGCCTGAGCCAATAAATAGCGCTGCAAATAGCAGGCGACCGATGAGTGTTACTACGTCCATGTTTCTCCTCTGTAGGTATGTGCTTTTGAACTAACGAGGTAAAGGTATGCCAAAGTAGTTGAAACTTCAACTATCTCCTCTGTTCTGAGCGTGTCGCACGCGGGGCTTGCGCGTGTCAGTCCTAAGGACTATTTTTCGAACATCTGTTCGAATTATCCACACCCTAGCAAGAAAGAGTCCTGCAATGGCCGCCGTGCATGTAAGAGCCCAGATTGCCCAACCAGGTGATGTTTTATCTGATGGCACTTCTGGTCCTATCGAATTCACTTTTGCTGGAAAGCGTTTTCGCATTCACGCAGTTCTTTCTAGATGGTGTGAAGCAGGTGGTTGGTGGAACCGAATTAGTGATGGCAACTTTCATCCTGATGATCAAGCACGCGCAGTATGGAAAGTAGAAGCCGCACCGATTGGCACATTACAAACATTTGAACTCGAGCGAGATGAGATCACCGGTGCATGGATTATTAAAGCGATATGAGTTTTATTCACTTGCATACTGCCAGTGCATTCTCTCTTAAGTACGGCACTACACAACCGGGCGACCTTGTTGCACGTGCCAGTCAATTAGAAGCGCCCGCACTTGCATTAACGGATCGTGATGGCCTCTTAGGTGCAATTCGATTTACAAAGGCTTGTCTTGAATATGGCATTGCTCCAATCATTGGAGTTAACCTTGCTATTGATTTAGAGGCCAATCGTGGGGTGGAAAAGAAAAAACTACCGCGGTTAACCATCATTGCCGGCAGCGATGGGGGATGGCGCAACCTTGTGCGACTCATGACATCACTTAATTTATCTACAGGGGCACCCGTTCTTACTCTTGATTTTCTTGAACGCTTTGGACAATACACAGATAATCTCTATGTTCTCCATGGGCTAGATGCACCTATTGCACCTGTAATTGCTGCACACCGCACAGATAGTGCGTTAGCTATATTTAACAAGACGCGCAATTACTTTAAAGCCCATGCAATTGAATGCGTATCGCACCTAGCAAAGGGTGATGGTCCTGGATCTATTACTCATGCAGGGCGCTCACTAATTTTTGCTCGAGATCACGATATTGATGCTGTCATTACAAATGCTGCGCGGATGCGTGGACCAGAGGATGGACCAGTTGCAGATATTTTGGATTGTGCTCGCCAATTAGTCCCACTACATCCTCGTCATATAGGACGCACAAATGCTGAGGCGTATCTCAAATCAACACCAGAGATGCATGTACTCGCTGATGAAATTGCACGTGCAGGTGGTGAGCGCAATGCCCGCGCACTTCTTTCGACAACGCGTGCATGGGCAGAACAAACATTGTTATCACCCACACGAGATATCGGTCTTGGCTCAATTCATTTACCTGAAGCACATGTTGTTGGAGCAGAAAATGCCCAAGAGATGCGATCACTCTTGCGCCACAGATCGGAGGCAAAAATAAATTGGAGATACAGCGGTACGCAAGCAGTTAAAAGCGCCCGCGAAAGACTCGATGACGAACTCGCAACGGTTGCAACCCTTGGATACGAGTCATATTTTCTTACCGTTGCCGATATTGCAGATATGGCGCGAGAACGTGGCATCCGCGTATCGGCGCGTGGTTCTGGAGCAGGATCTCTTATCTGTCACTTACTTGGTATCTCAGGAGTTGATCCACTTGCACATGGATTGCTGATGGAACGTTTTTGTTCGCCGCTTCGCCGCGCTCTGCCTGATATTGATATTGATGT
>WLRX01000111.1 GCA_009706135.1 Actinomycetota bacterium | reverse complement strand
TGCGTATCTGGCGCGGAAATAGCACTGATGGATCACTCAAAGATGTTCAAGTTGAAGCCAACGAGGGCGAAGTAGTCCTTGATGTGATTCACCGCGTTCAAGCAACACAGATGGGCGATCTCGCTGTGCGCTGGAACTGCAAAGCTGGCAAGTGTGGCTCATGTTCCATGGAAATTAACGGAAAGCCTCGTCTTGCGTGCATGACACAAGTTGCTTCATATGGTGATGAAGAAACAATTACTGTCACACCACTTCGAGCATTTCCAGTCATTAAAGATTTAGTGACAGATGTTTCATTTAATTACAGAAAAGCCATGGAAATTCCATCCTATGAACCACCAGCAAATCTCAAGCCAGGTGAAGCACGCATGGAGCAAGTAGATGTTGAGCGCAGCCAAGAGTTCCGCAAATGCATCGAATGTTTCTTGTGCCAAGATACATGTCACGTTATTCGCGATCACGAAGAGAATAAAAAATCTTTTGCAGGACCACGCTTCTTTATTCGTATCGCAGAACTAGATATGCACCCATTAGATATTCTCAAAAATCGTAAACAAAAGGCTCAAGAAGAGCATGGTCTTGGAATGTGCAACATCACGAAGTGCTGTACTGAAGTATGCCCAGAGCACATTCGAATTACAGATAATGCGATCATTCCAATGAAAGAGCGCGTCGTAGATGTTAAATACGATCCTGTGCGTTGGTTGGGCACAAAAATACGTAAGCGCGAGGGTATCGTTTAATACATGAATCAAAACGTCAATGTGCGATCAATTTCATTGGTCTCACTTGGCGGAGTATTAGGTTCACTTCTTCGCTACACAATTGGTGAGTTATTTAGTAATTCGCGCACATCAACTCTGATCACAAATCTAGCTGGCGTTGCAATCGCGACTTTCTTACTTGTTCTAATAGAACGCCGTGGCAGCACAAATCAACGCCACTTTTGGTTGCCAGGATTTTGCGCAGGACTTACAACATTTTCAGCTCTTGCGTTATACACACTGCAACCACGTGATGGCGCAGTGATCTATATGAGCATCAGCGTTATTGCCAGCTTGGCGATTATTGCAATTATCATGCCGATTGCACGAAAAGTAATTGCAGTGCGGCCATGAACATCGCACTTGTAATTCTAGGAGCCGCTATTGGCGCGCCATCACGATTTATTATTGATCAGTATTTACGAAAGTTTTCAAACTTGCCGTGGGGAACTTTTGCCGTAAACGTGGCTGGCTCATTTGTTATTGGTCTTACATGGAGTGCATCGGATAATACTGTGGCTCTTTTCGCAATTGGCTTTGCGGGAGCATTTACAACATGGTCAACATTTATGTTAGATATTTATTTGGCAATCGAACTCAAAAAATATAGAGTTGCAGCGATTAATTACATTGGATCAATGCTCATTGGTTTACTGGCTGCAGCACTTGCTATAAATCTAGTTTCGTAAAGAGAGCATCCACTTTTCTATTTCATCTGGATGGCGTGGCAAATTCTCACTTAAATTACGGCAACCATCTGCAGTAACAACAACATCATCTTCAATACGGATTCCAATGCCGCGATACTCGGGCGCAAACATCTCATCATCGGGCTGTATGTAAAGTCCTGGTTCGACGGTTAAAACCATTCCTTCCTTAAGTGTTCCGAGTACATAATCTTCATCGCGAGCTTTATCGCAATCGTGAACATCCATACCGAGCATGTGGCTTACGCCGTGCAGGGTCCAGCGACGATGCAAACCATTTTCTGGCAATAAGGATTCTTCAGGTGACATCGGTAATACACCCATATCTGACAAGCCTTTAGCCAACACTGCTTGGCAAGCAGCGTTGATTGATTTAAATGTTGCACCAGGTTTAACTGCAGCAAATCCTGCAAGTTGTGCTTCGTAGACCAACATATATAAAGCGCGTTGTGCCGGAGAAAACTTTCCAGATATTGGCAACGTGCGAGTGATGTCAGCTGTGTAATAAGAATCCATCTCAATACCAGCATCAATCAGAATTAATTCACCAGGTCGAACTTCTCCGTCATTTTGAATCCAATGCAAAATGCAAGCATGAGAACCTGAAGCTGCGATAGTTTCGTATCCCAAATCATTTCCAGCAATACGAGCGCGCCCAAAGAATGCGGCTTCTACAACACGTTCTCCACGAGGAGTGCTTACGGCTGCAGGCAGTGAACGAATTACATCTGCAAATCCCTTTGCAGTTTCATCACAAGCACGTTGTAATTCCGAAATTTCGTACTCGTCTTTAATTAAGCGCGCAGCAGATGTGTATGCCACAAAGTCTTTTTCCTGTGGATGCTGCGCCACATTCTTATCAATCATTGGATCTTCGCCCCGAATTGTTAGAGCAGCACCGCCATCTTTTAAGAGTGCTTCTAGAGCATCAACGGAACGCGTTTCAATCTGATAACGATCGCGTGCTTCATTTAATGTAAAGCGTCGACCAACCCATAATTCACCAAATTGGCGATCAGTATAAAAAGCATGCGTATCACGAGTAGAGCGAGGATGGATATACAAATATGTTTCGTGGCCGGCATCTGTTGGCTCTAATACAAGTACAGCATTGGCGCTGGCTTCAACGCCTTGCACACCAGAGTAATAAGCGAAAGCAGAGTGAGGCCTAAATCTGTAATCAGTATCGTTGCTGCGAACTTTGAATCCGCCAGCTGGTAAAACTAAACGAACTCCGGGATATTGCGCGGATAAAGTCGCACGGCGCAGAAATGCAGAAGTAACAGCAGGACCGGCAACGACTCCTTCTAAATCAGATGGCACCCAACCTTCAGACATAAATTTGGCATAAGCAGGAGAAGGAGTGTTATCGCGCGCAGCCTTAACAGGCTCTATTGCAGGTGAATCCACTTCTTTTTGATCCATATATGAAGTCTAAAGCGAAACGCTTTGTACCGCGACCTTCTTCTTGCCTGTAAACTTTGCGTGTACAAGGAGACGTCGCATAGCCCGGTCGAGTGCGCCTCACTGCTAACGAGGTAAGGTGTAAAAGCCTTCAGGAGTT
>WLRX01000110.1 GCA_009706135.1 Actinomycetota bacterium | reverse complement strand
GTGAGGTCATAGCCAGCAGATAACTTACGAGTTTCGCGTCCTGTCTGAATAATTGTTCCATCTGCCAAAACCGCAGTTAGTTTGAGAACATTTTCGCGCATTGATCCATAACGCACAGTTGTGGTGCCGGCAGCACCTGTTGAAGTCATTCCGCCGATAGTTGCATCAGCACCTGGGTCAACGGAGAAAAACAGACCATCTGATGAAATTTTTTTATTTAGTGCCATACGCTTTACGCCTGCTTGCACACGGACAGTTAAATCATCTGGATTTATCTCAAGAATTTTGTCCATTGCACTTAGATCTAATGAAATGCCGCCAAAAAGCGGCAGAACATGACCTTCAAGAGATGTTCCTGCACCAAATGCCACAACTGGAATGTCCTGTGTGTTGCAGTACTTCAAAACATCAGAAACTTCTTGCGTTGTATGAGCAGTTATTACTGCAGAGGGTTTAACTGGTGGAAACGCAGATTCATCCCTTCCATGTAAATCTAGAACCGAATCATTTGTCGAAATTCGGCCATTAACTAGCGCGCCAAGGGCTGCTAATTGGTCACTGGTTAGTTCTTCTCGTGTGCGCATTTTCCTACTTGGGTAAATTCAAACTATGAAGTCCGCCATCAACGGCTAAAACGGTGCCAGTTGTTGATTTCTGTCCTGGGTGCGATAAATAAATAATCGCATTTGCCACTTCATCTGCACTGACAAGTCTGCCCATTGGTTGGCGTGCTTCAAGTGCAGCCCGTTCTTTTACTGGATCAGCTGCTTGCGATAACAAACGACCAATCCATGGTGTTTCTGCTGTTCCAGGATTAACACAATTAACTCTAATTTTTTCTGGAAGCAAGTCTGCGGCCATTGCAAGGGTCAGTGACAAGATTGCACCTTTGCTTGCGCTATAGATTGCGCGCTTTGGAAGACCAACTGTTGCAACAACTGAACATGTATTTACAATTGCGGCGTCCGTGCTCTTGCGAAGTAAAGGCAACGCAGCAGCACTAACTCGCGATGTACCAATCACATTTATGTTTAAAACTTTGTTCCACTCTTCAGTGGTGGCAGCTTCTACCCCGCCTTGCGCGCCAATACCAGCATTATTAATAAGCACGTCAATCTTTGTAACTTTGCCTGCAATGCTTGCAAAGGCTTTGGTCACTGATTCATCACTTCCGATGTCGCACTCAATCCAGGTGCCAATTCCATCTAACTCCCCGGCGTTCAGATCTAATCCAAAAACTTGTGCACCTTGTGCTTTTAGCTTCTTAGCAACGGCCAAACCAATTCCCGAACCTGCACCTGTAATAACAACGTTAAATCCTTGAAAATCTGCACTCATTTACTTTCCGCCTTTCGAGTAAGCAACGAGTGTGGATTGAATTTCGCCAATTCCTTCAATGCCGGTACGCAGAACATTTCCGGTACGCAGATAATTTGGCGGCTTATACCCAAGTCCTACGCCAAAAGGTGTTCCAGTATTGATTATGTCGCCTGGATGTAGCTCCATGAATTGGCTGATGTACCAAATAATGTGGTTGATTCCGAAGAGTAAATCATTTGTATTCGAATCTTGACGCATTTCACCATCAACGCTGCACCACAAGCGAAGATTAGATCCGTCGATTTCATCGGCGGTAACAACGCATGGACCGATTGGATTAAAAGTTGGGAATGATTTTCCTTTAACCCATTGTCCAGAACGCTCTAATTGCCAATGACGCTCGCTGACATCTTGGCTGATGGAATATCCCAAGATATGTTCAGGAGATTGATCTGGTGATTGTAAATACAGAGCCTTCTTACCAATCACAATAGCTAGTTCAACTTCATAATCTGTGGCATCGCTATTTGGTGGAATAACAATGTCATCATTTGGACCAACAACACTGTCCGGTGCCTTCATAAAAATAATTGGTTCTTTCGGAGTCTCTGCGTTTGCTTCTTTAATATGTCCTAAATAGTTAAGTCCAACGCAAATAACCTTCGTTGGATTATGAATCGGTGCACCGATGCGACTCTTACCAAGTGGCTCCGAGGGCAGTGCCGATAAGTCGGAGGCAGATACTTTACTGAGGGCGCCATTTTCTAATTCGCTACGTGACCAATCAGAGATGATGGAGTCCACAAAAATTACTGTTTCACCAGAAATCACGGCAGCACGTTCTTTTCCAACTGCTCCGATGCGCGCGATTCTCAATTGTTCAACTCTCTCTTGAAATACCTGATGAACTTAACCATATCGATGTGCGGGTAGTCCACTTAATCCCGTGCCAGTGACGGCAAGGATTTTTCCTGCCAGCGCTTCTTTACTGCGATCAATACCCTGGCTTGCGCTTGTAACAATGAGAACATTTCCATCTCTTCCACCAAATGTGCATGATGTTGGTCTGCTTACTCCCAATTCAATCTCTGTTGCTTTTGTGCCATCAGGTTCATAAATTTCGACACGTCCACCATCCCACAACGCAACAATAATTTTTCCATCGGATCCAACTGACATTCCATCTGGAATTCCTTTTGAAGTATCAAACGTAACTAAATCTATTGGATTACTAATAAGGCCGTGTACCGAATCAAAATCAAATCTCTTTAATACTCCTGGAATGCTATCTATGTAATAAAAATAATGAGCATCCGGACTCCATCCCATTCCATTTGAAAGTGTGCATTTATCTAAAACGCTTCTGTACGAACCATCTTTTTCTAATACGTATAAAGATCCGCGTTCGGCTTCAAATGAAAGTGCGAGACTGCCTGCCCAGAAACGTCCAACAGAATCAACTTTTCCATCATTCATACGCATGTCATCAGCAAGAAAAGAGTGCAACTGTGAGAATTTTCCATCGATACCAACAAAGGCAAAACCCTCTTGATTTGCTGCTACATAATCTCCACCACGGGTGTGAGCAATAGCCCCAACCATTGATGGTGCGCTAAAACTCTGTGTTGCTCCAGTATCTATATCCGCGGTGTGAAAAACACTTTGCGTGATGTCTGTCCACGTTACGCAATTAGTTTGAGGACTCCAGATTGGGCCTTCACCCAAATCAGAAACCACTTCTGAAATCGCTCGAATATTCATGGCTACATAATTCGTGGATCTATATG
>WLRX01000011.1 GCA_009706135.1 Actinomycetota bacterium | reverse complement strand
TTTTTGAGGAAGGATTACGTTGATAACTCCCTTTGGTACTCCGGCGCGTTCCATGATGTCCACGATTGCGAGGGCAGTAAGTGGAGTTTCAGATGCAGGTTTTAAAATCATTGTGCAGCCAGCTGCAATGGCTGGACCAATTTTGCGAGTGGCCATTGCGGCTGGGAAGTTCCAAGGTGTGATTAAAAGTGAGACACCTATTGGTTGGTGTGTAACTAGAATGCGCTTGTCACCACTTGGTGATTTACGAAAGTCACCAGGAACGCGAACTGCTTCTTCGGCAAACCAACGAAAGAATTCCGCGGCATACATGACTTCACCTTTTGCATCGGTGAGCACCTTGCCATTTTCTTTAGAGACGATGGTTGCAATCGCATCTGCTTCTGCAACCATGATTTCAAATGCTTTGCGCAAGATTTCAGAACGAACACGTGGTGCGGTCTTTGCCCAATCAGCTGCAGCGCGATCTGCTGCTGCTACGGCGGCTTCGCATTGTTCGGGGCCAGCGATGGCTACTTCTGCAATAACGGAACCATCACTTGGATCGGTGACAGCCATTGTTGCAATGCCATCTACCCATTGACCATCGATATACATCTTTGTACGCATAAGATGAGTCTACTATGCCGAAGTCGTGGACTGATGGGGCACCGGAGCCGGTCGCCTTGCAAGAACATGCGCATCTAAAAGATCCGCTTTCCTACAAAATAAAGCGGCGTTTACTAGGTGGCGCACTTAACCGTCACACCTTGAGCCATCAGCGCTTGGATAAAAAATACGCACTTGGTATTTTATCCTCGGACTGCATTTCATCTTCTGCCTACGGCAGTGAGCAAATTTTAATTGCGTTGTTACCAGCTTTTGGTATTGCAGCCTTTGCAATCTTGATGCCTATGACGGCAATTGTGCTTTTGATTCTTTTAATTATTACTCTCTCGTATCGCAACGTGATTGATGTGTATACGAAAACTGGCGGCGCCTATATCGTTTCCAGAGATAACTTTGGACCAGTAGTTGCACAAATTGCCGGCGTCGCTTTAATGCTTGATTACATAGTGACACTCGCAATTCAATCTGCTGCGGGTGTGGCAGCAATTATTTCTACATTCCCAGAACTTGAACCCTGGAAGATGCCGATGATCTTAGGTGTCATTGGGCTCTTAACCTATGGAAATCTGCGCGGAGTGAAAGAAGCTGGAAAAGCATTTGCTCTCCCAACTTACTTATTCGTTGGTTCTATGTTTATCGTCTTTGCAATCGGTTTGTATCGCCACTTCAGTGGCACGTTACCAATGCTTGAAACTAATCTGCCTGGCGCAGTTCCACTTGGTCAACCAAGTGGATTGCTCACATTCGCAGCCATATTCATTTTGCTTCGTGCATTTGCAAATGGTGGATCATCGCTAACAGGACTTGAAGCAATATCTGATGGAGTCGCACTCTTTAAAACTCCTGAACATGTCAACGCTCGTCGCACATTAGTTATCATGAGTTGCTTACTCGGAAGTTTAGTTCTAGGTGTTTCATGGTTTGCACACAAAATTCATGCAATGCCATACGAAAGTGGAACACCAACGGTTATCTCTCAGATAGCAAAAGCTGCACTCGGTGATGGCGTCTTCGGTACCGCAATGTTCATCTTCGTTCAGGGTGCAACGATGCTTATTTTATTTGCGGGTGCAAACACCACATATAGCGCTTTCCCATTACTCGTTAACTTCATAGCATCCGACGGTTATTTACCACGTCAACTAACAAAGCGTGGGCACCGATTAGCATTTTCTAACGGAATCCTGCTGCTCGCAGGTGGAGGCATTGCGCTGGTGTTGCTAACTGCTGGGTCGGTTGAGCACCTCGTTGCGTTTTATGCACTCGGTGTGTTTACAGGATTTACATTGGCTGGTTTTGGTATGACGAAGCATGCATATAAAAATCGACAAGGTGCGTGGCGCTGGAAGATGGCAATCAATGGCCTGTCCGGTGGAGTTTCACTCATCGTTGTCATAATTTTCTCTATAGTTAAATTTAGTGAAGGCGCATGGTTGGTTTTGGTTACAGCGCCGATTCTTGTGGTTACTTTCTTACGTTTACGTCGTCAGTACACACAAGAACAAAACGCTTTAGATGTGAAGGTCGAACAAGAGCGAGCAACATCAATTGCTCGCCACGACGTGACTGTGTTAGTTGACAGCGTAGACGTTGCAACAGTGGGCGCTATTCGATACGCGCGATCGCTCAAGCCACGAGAACTAAAAGCTGTGCACTTTGTTATTGATGACTTGCGCGCTGATCAAATTGCGAAAGCGTGGGCAAAATCTGATGCCCTAGATGATGTAACTCTTGAACTTATAGATTGCCCTGATCGCCGATTGGCAAATGCTGCAGTTGATTATGCAATTAAGATGACAGAAAAAGCTGATGTTGAATTGACGTTGTTGTTGCCACGTCGCTCGTACTCTCGCTTCTTAGGTCGTTTACTCCACGATAGAACTGCAGAAGCAATTGCTGCACCAATTTCTCAATTACCACGCGTTGTTGCAACGATTGTTCCTTTTGATGTTGAGCGCATTTTATCTGGCGCCCCTCTTGTGATTGATAAGCCAGTCAAAGAGATAAAGAAGGTTGCACCTATTAAGGCTGCGCCCGTAGTTGCATCTGCAGGTCCAATAAGTCATTACGCAGAAGTTGTGACACCAATTGCCGCTGTTCAGTGGCGCAAACGCGCACAGGTTCAAGGAAAAGTGGCATCAATTAAAACTGCTCCTAGTGGAGCATCGCCTGTACTTGAAATTGAAGTATGGGATGAAAGTGGTGGAATCACACTTCAATTCTTGGGTCGCCGCGAAATTGCCGGCCTTGAAGTTGGTACTGAATTACGAGCAGAGGGAATGGTTGGCGAAGAAAATGGATCGCTGAAAATTCTTAATCCGTCCTATGAATTGTTGGCGTGACGGAAAAAATCACTTAACAGAGCAGCACACTCTTTTTCTAAAACTCCTGATTCAACTTCAACGCGGTGAATAGCTCGCGGATCGCGCAACACATCCCACACCGAACCTGCAGCGCCAGCCTTTTCATCCCATGCGCCAAAGATCACTTTAGAAATGCGTGCTTGTGCGATCGCACCTGCACACATTGCACATGGCTCTAGCGTTACAACGAGAGTGTGATTATCTAAGCGCCAACCATTTGTTGCGGCCTTACGCATCGCAACGATTTCTGCGTGTGCAGTGGGATCAGATTTTGCTTCGCGTTCATTTGTTCCTGTTGCAATAACTTTGCCAGATGGATCAAGAATAAGTGCGCCGACTGGAACGTCATCGGAAGCAAGGCTTTGTTGCGCAACAGCAATTGCTTCGCGCATTAATTCAACAGATGTCACAGTTCTAATAACTGTGCAAACTGATCACCAAAACCTAAACGGCTCGCAATCGCTTCAAGTTGTTCGTCGGGAAATAATTCGGCATCATCACACAGTGCTGCCATCTCCATATGGTTCATTCCAAGATCAGCAAAAATATCTAGGTAGCCAACAGGAAATGGATCGTCTTCTTCTTCTGGCATTTCAATTTCATTTATTTCTAAAAAGTCAGATGCAACTGCGTAATCTAATGCGCATGTGACATCGCTTAAAAACATTGTGATGTGTGTGCCTAATACGCGAATTAACATAAAGAACTCTTCATCAATTGCAACAAGTGCAATTGCGCCGCCATTAGTTTGTTGAGATTTCAGGCGTTCGATAATTTGAGCAAGATCATGCGCATCGGGAAGAAGTGCCAGAGTCCAACGGCCATCTTCATGCCAGGCAGCAACGGCCATATCGATATCGTTAATGAGATCTGAGTTACTTACTTGTTCCATATCTCACCTCTCCCGCGCCAAAAAGTACAAGAGCATCCTTACACTCATTTCAAGAGAATAAAAGCCCTGTACGCTAGGGAACATGAAAGTTCACGTCGCCAACCACCCACTGATTTCCCATAAATTGACGGTTTTGCGTGACGAAAGAACTGATTCGCCAACATTTAGACACCTCGTAGAAGAACTCGTAACTCTTCTAGCTTACGAAGCTACGCGCGATGTGCAGACAGTGAAAGTAAAAATTAAAACTCCTGTCACACATACAGAGGGTTTGAAGATGGCTTCTCCTCGTCCAATCGTTGTTCCGATTCTGCGCGCAGGACTTGGAATGCTCGAAGGAATGTCACGCCTTGTGCCAAATGCCGAAGTTGGTTTTCTCGGAATGGTGCGCGATGAAAAAACTTTGCAAGCCAGCACTTATGCCAATCGTCTTCCTGAGGATCTTTCGGGTCGTCACTGCTTTGTACTTGATCCAATGTTGGCAACTGGAGGAACTCTGGTTGCAGCACTTAATTATTTGATTGAGCGAGGGGCAACAGAAATCACAGCAATTTGCATCCTGGCAGCTCCTGAAGGAATTGCAACAATGGAGCGCGCGTTTGCTGATGCAAAAATTCCAATCACAATTGTTACTGGTGCACTAGATGAAAAATTAAATGAACATGGATATATCGTTCCTGGTCTCGGAGATGCCGGCGATCGCTTGTATGGGGTCGTATAAATGGCATCAACAAGTCCTGGCTACGGTATAACAATTCGCGTTGAAGGTTCGCCTGCGCTGCAACCTGTTGCTCTTATTACTTCTGCAATTACAGATGCTGGCGCAACAATTACAGCACTCGATGTTGTTGAATCACTATTAGAAAAAGTAGTTATTGACGTAACGTGTGACACGGTTGATGCTGATCATGCAGATCAAATAACAAAAGCAATTAGCGCACATAAAGGTTTGGTTGTTCGTAAGGTTTCTGATCGTACTTTTTTATTGCATTTGGGCGGAAAACTCGAAGTTCAATCAAAAGTTCCACTAAAAACCCGTGATGATCTATCCCGCGCGTACACACCAGGTGTTGCTCGTATCTGCCAAGCAATCGTTGATGATCCATCTGATGCACGTCGCTTAACTATTAAGCGCAATACCGTTGCTGTTGTCACAGACGGATCTGCAGTGCTGGGCCTAGGAAATATTGGACCAGCGGCTGCGCTTCCTGTGATGGAAGGAAAGGCTGCGCTCTTTAAACGCTTTGCAGATGTCGATGCATGGCCAGTTTGTCTTGATACGCAAGATGTAGATGAAATTGTTCGCACAGTGCAGTTAATTGCCCCTGTTTATGGCGGTATAAACCTCGAAGATATTTCTGCCCCACGTTGTTTTGAAATCGAAGCACGTCTGCGCGAATTGTTAGATATTCCTGTTTTCCACGATGATCAACATGGAACTGCAATTGTTGTGCTCGCTGCCCTTCGAAATTCACTTAAGTTAGTTAAGAAGAATTTATCGGATGTGAAGATTGTCCTAAGCGGCGTTGGCGCTGCAGGAAATGCAGTCTCGCGATTATTGGTACTAGATGGTGCAAAAAACATCATCGGCTTTAACCACAAAGGTGTTATTCATCCTGGCATGAAAAGTGATGATCAGATGCAGCAGTGGTTTATCGAACATAGTAATAAAGAAAATTTCCAAGGTTCTATGTCAGAGGCACTAGTTGGCGCAGATGTCTTTATCGGCGTGAGCGCTTCGAATATCTTGGTTGAATCAGATATCGCAGCAATGGCTAAAGGCTCAATTGTTTTTGCTCTTGCTAATCCAGATCCCGAAATTGATCCAGCTCTTGCTCGTAGGCACGCAACAGTGGTTGCAACAGGGCGCAGCGACCAACCGAATCAAATTAACAACGTTCTGGCTTTTCCTGGAATCTTCCGCGGTTTACTCGATGCCAACGCGCACAAGATCACTGATGAATTATTGGTTGCTGCTGCTACTGCGATTGCAGATTGTGTTGCACCAGAACAACTCAATACATCTTTTATTGTTCCTAGTGTTTTTGATGCCCACGTTGTCAGTGCAGTTGCGGCGGCTGTTAGGAAATCGGTGTGATCGAGCTCGCTGCTTCCTTTGATTCACAACTTTCATCCCTTGCACCATTTATTTTCTATGTAATTGTCGGTGCAATTGTTTTCATTGAGACAGGCATACTGCTTGGCTTTTTCTTGCCTGGTGACTCAATACTTTTTAGCGCCGGACTGGTTGCAGCAGCACATGGCAATATAAATATTGTCATTCTTGTGAGTGTCATATTCCTTGCTGCATTCTTTGGCGATCAAGTTGGCTTTGTTATCGGTCGTGTTTACGGGCGCCCGTATTTAGAAAAACGTAAGTCAAAACGAATTCAATCAATGATTGCTCGTGCTGATCGTTTTTATACACAAACAGGTTGGTGGGCAGTAGTTGCAGCACGCTTCTTCCCATGGATTCGCACCTTTGTTCCAGTAATTGCTGGTGCATCTCGTATGAATTACTACCAATTTCTTTCAGCAAATGCGTTAGGTGCGCTTTTGTGGGGAGCTGGAATCACGCTTGCCGGTTTTTATGCAGCCACGTTGCCCTGGGTAAAGAGTTCTAGTTACGCAATTGCTGCGTTTTTTATCGGAGCTTCTATCGTTTCAATGGTTTGGAACTATTCACGCCGCCCACAAGAACACCA
Organism: Actinomycetota bacterium; assembly: GCA_009706135.1. Classification (GTDB taxonomy): domain Bacteria; phylum Actinomycetota; class Actinomycetes; order Nanopelagicales; family Nanopelagicaceae; genus Planktophila. Next base: position 7,560 of record WLRX01000011.1, on the reverse strand, counting down.
AGAAAAGTCATAACAATTCCGCTCACTAAGTAAGTAGAAACGTTCACGCCTTTTGTTGGCGAAATAATGTCAATGAGCAATGCGCCGATAAGGGTTCCACCAGTACTAAATAGTGTGAAGGTCAGAACTCCAAGGTGTTGAACAATTGTTGACGTAAAGGCAATATATATGACACCAATAGTTCCGCCCATATAAATCCACCATGGACCGTGCGGAAATGGAACAAATTTAACTTTGCCGATGGCAATTGCGAGCAATAAAACTATTCCTAGAGCTCCAGATCCCATGATGAAGTTGAGAAGAGATGTTGTAAAACTCTGTTGTGAATGCTCGTTAATCAGACCATTCATTGCCCGCTGCACGCCAACGATTGCCCCTGCCAAACCTGCAAAAGCCACAGCAATCAAAGATAGATTCTTTGCATCAATTCGATCTAACACAGATACAAAGACAGCTAAAACAGTCACAACAGCCGCAGCGATGCGGCGTGGGCTAATAGGTTTCTTGCCACCGCCAGTTAAACCAATGCGGTCAACCACAAGTGATGTGGCGCTCTGTCCTGCGATTGATGCCACTGAATAAATTGCAACTCCAATAAGTGGAACGATTTGTGTTTGCACTGCTACGAAAGCACCACCAAGTGCTCCAGCAAATAGAGTCCACGGGGCTATTTCTTTAGCAGCAACGGCTGCGCGTAATTTTTTCGCACCTGCGCGTATTCCAGGATGAAAAATTGTTATCAGCGCAATTAATAGAAAACCTGAAGTAAAGGAGATAAATGCTGCTTGTAATCCATTATTTAAGCGCAGAGATAACTCCCCATTTGTACGTGCTTGTAGGGAGATTAGAATTCCAGAAAGTGCTGCGAGTAAATCAAGACGCATTACGAATGCGTACCGCTGAACTCTCGCTTGTCTGCAATCCAATCCATCAGTGCAAAGAGAACTCCTGAAGCGACAAAAGTTAGGTGAATGATTATTCGCCAAATTGTGCCTTCGCCAACTTCAGCTTTACCTGATAACTCAATAAAGTCTTTTAGAAGTTCAATTACTGAAATAGCAACGAGAGAACCAATTAATTTAATCTTCAATCCACTGAAGTCAATGGTTCCCATCCAATGTGGACGATCGGTTGAATTAGCAGCCGCATCAATTCGAGAGACAAAGTTTTCATATCCCGCAAAAATAACCATAAGAATCAGATTTGCTAACAAGGTTAGGTCCAGGAGTGCAAGCAAATCTAAAGTGAATGTGTGGGCATCTGAATCGCCAATATGTTGGGCAAGATGGACAAACTCAATTACAAACCGGTAAGCAAGCAGTACGAGCGCGCCAACCAAACCTAAATAAAGAGGAGCCAATAGCCAGCGGGCGCGAAATAAGGCAAGTTCAATTGTGTGTACGACTTTATTCATGGGCGAAATTTTACTCAAGTATCTAGCGCAGATGTGGCATGAAGCCACTCTTCTTCTTTCGTGTTCTTATCCCTATGCAATTCTTCGAGTTTTGAAGTGATTTCTATGAGACGCGGCGCATCAAATGCGGCAGTGCTTTGTTCTTCCGCCAAGGCGCTGATCTGTTCATCTAATTTCACCAATTGTTTTTCAAGTCGGGCCACATCTTTTTTCAGTTGTCTCTGTTCGGCAGCACTGGAAGTTCCTTTATTAGATGATCCAGATTTATTGTTGCTCAAAGCATCGCGGCGTTGTTCGAGGTATTGATCAACACCGCGCGGTAAATCACGCAACGCGCCATCGCCTAATAATCCAACAAAGCGATCGCAGACTCGCTCAAGGAAATATCTATCGTGGGAAACAACAATTAAGGTTCCGCCATAACTATCTAACAAATCTTCTAGCTCTGTCAGCGTTTCGATATCAAAATCATTTGTTGGCTCATCAAGTAATAAAACGTTGGGACTATCCATTAATAAACGCGTCAGCTGCAATCGACGCTTTTCTCCACCAGAAAGATCACGGATCGGTGTCCACTGTAAATCGCGATCAAATCCTAACCGTTCGCATAATTGTGAAGCCGATAGTGATTTTCCATTTCCCAATTCCACATGGTTTGCAATCTTTTCTACCGCTTCTAGTACTCGCCATGTTGGGTCTAGTTCGTGTAAGTGCTGTGTGAGAAAAGCTGCCTTAACAGTTACGCCTGTAACAAACTTGCCTGCATTAGGTTGTAATTCACCGGTCAACATGCGCATCAAGGTTGTTTTGCCCGCACCATTGATACCAACTATTCCGATGCGATCTCCTGGACCAATGTTCCAATAAAGATCATCGAGGAGTAATTTCTCACCTGCGCGTAGCTGCACGTGGTGTGATTCATACACAGTGTTACCTAAACGATTACGTGCAAATTTAAGTAGCTCGCCTTGATCACGGGGCGCCGGCTCCGCAGAAATTAATTCATTGGCAGCATCTACTCGAAACTTTGGTTTAGTTGTTCGAGCCGGGGCGCCGCGGCGCAGCCACGCTAATTCTTTACGGATTAGGTTATTGCGACGAGCATCCATTGCATTTGCTTGGCGAGCGCGCTCTGCCTTTGCCAAAACAAAGGCGGAATATCCTCCGTCATACTCTTCAACGTTTCCGCCAACTACTTCCCATGTGCGCTCAGTGACAGCATCTAGAAACCAACGATCGTGGGTAATGACTGCGAGTGCTAAAGATTTACGTGATAACAAATGATTAGCGAGCCATGCAACACCTTCAACATCGAGGTGATTAGTTGGCTCATCTAACAAAATTAAATCAAGATCATCGATTAATAACCGTGCAAGTCCCACGCGTCTGCGCTCTCCGCCTGAAAGAGTTCCAAATTTTCTTTCAAAGAGATGATCGTCAAAGCCACCAAATAAACCTATAAATACTTCGCGGATTCCAGAATCACTTGCCCACTCATGCGTTGGTTTATTGCCAAGTACAACATCTCGCACAGTTGCTTCCGCTGGTGCGTTATCTACTTGTGAGAGCAACCCAATATTTGTGTCATTTGATTTAGTTACTCGTCCAGCATCTGGTGATTCAGCGCCAGACATAATTTTCATGAGCGTGCTTTTACCACTGCCATTTCTTCCAACAATTCCGATGCGATCTGCTTCTGAGATACCAAGTGATACGCCATCTAGGAGCGCGCGGATATCGAAAGCCTTTGAGACTTCCTCTAAATTAAGAAGATTGCGCGCCATGGTGACAGAGCGTACCTTTCAACCATGAACGTCACTGACCGCCAATATGCCCTGGATCTCGATACGAACGATCCGTTGGCACATTTTAAATCAAAGTTCGTGGTTACTGATCCAGCAATGTGTTATCTAGATGGAAATTCACTGGGTCGACTACCCCATGCAACTGTTGTTGCTGTAAATGATTTACTGACCAAGGAATGGGGACCAGAAGTTGTTACGGGCTGGAGTCACTGGGTTGATGAAGCACAACCTGTTGGAGATTTAATCGGTGCGGCAACGTTAGGGGCTGCGAAGGGACAAGTACTTGCGTGCGACACAACATCAGTTAATTTCTATCAGCTCTGTATGGCTGCAATTAAGGCACGTCCGGGGCGAAAAACAATTATTACTGACACCGCAAATTTCCCAACAGATAGATACATCTTGGATGGAATTGCAAAAGAGTTCGGAATGAATTTGGTTTTGATTGATAATGAAAGTGCAGGAGCAATTAAACACGAGCGAATTACCGCTGATATTCTTGCTCCATATCTCAACGACGATGTTGCACTTGTAACTCTTGAAGTAATTCAATACCGCTCTGGTGCACGCACTGACATTAAATCCATTACTGATCTGGTTCGCTCTCATGGTGGATTAGTTCTCTGGGATGCCAGCCACGCAGTGGGCGCAATTGAAATGAACTTTGATGCCAACGGTGTCGATTTGGCTGTTGGTTGCACATATAAATATGGAAACTCTGGACCCGGAGCACCTGCATGGTTGTATGTAGCAAAGAAAATGCAAACAGAGTTACAGGTTCCGATTCAAGGGTGGTTTTCACAAGCAGAGCAATTTGGAATGGGACCGATCTTTGAAAAAGCCGATGGCATTCGCGGTTTCCAAATTGCTAGTCCATCTTTAATTGGTCTGCGCTGCATCAAAGCGTCTTTTGAAATTATTAAAGAAGCAGGCATCGATGTCATCGCACATAAAGCAGCAGTTGGCACGCAGATGATGATTGATTTATACGACGCTTGGCTAGCACCCCTTGGTATGGAGCTAAATACTCCACGCGATGCCAAGCAACGCGGTGGACATATTTCTTTAGTCCATCCTGATGCTGCGCGCATCTGTGTTGCGCTTCGCGAATTTGCCAACGTAATTCCGGATTACCGCACGCCAAATTCAATTCGATTAGCTATCTCACCTCTGCCAACTTCATATGTTGAAGTTTGGGATGGCTTTGAACGAATAAGAGATTTGGTTTCTACACGCCAATACGAAAAGGTCAAAGAAGGCGGATCACGAGTCACATGAGCGAAAATGAAAATTTTGATTCGGCACTTACCTATACCTCATATCTTGCAATCGATGAGTTGTTAAAACTACAACGTCCGCTTTCAACTGGTCCTGAACACGATGAGATGCTCTTTATCATCATTCACCAGACATATGAGTTGTGGTTTAAGCAATTGATTCATGAATTTCAACAGGCACAGCGAGCGCTAGAAATTGGCGATACACATTACGCACTTGCAATTTTGGGTCGTATCCGCACAATTATGAAAGTCTGTGTGGCACAAATCGATATTTTAGAAACAATGACTCCACTTCAATTTAACTCTTTCCGTGGTTATTTATCTTCTTCTAGTGGATTCCAATCTGCTCAATTTAGAAAAGTAGAAGCCTTACTTGGTCGCCGCGATAACAAAATGGCTGGGCATTTACCGTTAGATATCCAAAAAGATATTGCTGAGATTACCTCTGGTAATTCCATTTGGGATTCTGCCCTCGTATATTTACATAATGCTGGCCACGCAATGCCTGCGTCTGTTTTAAATCGTAATAAATCAGAGCAATATGTTGCTAATAAAGAAGTCCAAGATGTCCTGTTGGTTGTGCATCAAACAGATCCTGAACGCGCAATGGTTTGTGAACGATTAGTTGATATTGACGAAGGAATTCAAGAGTGGCGGTATCGCCACGTAAAGATGGTGGAACGCACGATTGGTCAGAAAATGGGCACTGGTGGTTCGAGTGGAGCAGATTATTTGAGATCCACTCTCTTTAACCCAGTCTTTGGCGATTTATGGGAGATTCGTTCTCGCTTTTAATTCTTACGTTTTCTAATTGAAATCAATGGTGGGTTATAGGCAACATGCGCAATCTCTTGACGCCGTTTTTTATATGCATCTGATGCGCCCGCAATCATGTGTTCAAAGCGCACATCACCTTTTATTAAATCTCGAAGTTCTGTAGCTGTTGTGGCTTGGCTAAAGATTGGTTCAACTTTTGCCATCTTTGCTGCGTCTGGATGTGGAATAAATTTACGATAAATGAGTGCGGCACGGCGCAGGCCTATGTATGCAATATGGCGCATTCCGCGATTTACATGATCTTGGAGCAGTAATCGTTTGTACGTAACTCTGCCTGGCTTAGCTGCAGATTGTTCTGCAATAAGTTTCAGAAAGATCTGCGCAATTTCGGCTCCCCCTGTTACTGGTGGAAGCTCTCCACACTTAGCAGATAGCGATGCGCGTACTTGTGGATCTTGTAATTTCTTTATAGTTGCTGTGATGTTGGCAAGATCTGCTTGATCTGCACGAAGAGCGAAACCAAAGTCGTGGCACCACTGTGCGCGTGCTTCTTGATCATCTGTTCCGCGGATATTAGAAACAAAGACTGTTGGAATTTGTGCTGGCAATAACTCGTGCACACCGTTATATCCCGTTGCACAAACACTCGCATCGAATGCGTGAAGTAGTTGTGCTAAAGGAAAGTGGCGCACAACCTTAAGATTTAAACCATCGGGTGCAAGAGAGATTCCATTTTTATCAATTGGATTCTTTGTGAGCACAACTTGCAAATCTTTCCAGCCAATTAGTCCCGATAATGCTGCCGTCATTTTTTCATTAACGTCACTGTCTCCAGTGCCGAGTTGTACTAAGACGGCTGGATTGTGAGGGTCAAGCCCTAGTATTTTTCGTGACTCTGCACGTGACAGCGCGGTGTCATTTTGAAACAAAGACACAGGTGAAGTTAGTTGCGCATCTTTTCGCTTAGCTGTGGGTCCATGATCATATGAACGTGCAATATCTCCGGGTTCTACGATGTAATCCATCATTGCCGATTGCAGCGCCAATACAAATCTCTGTGGTTTTTTCTGCCATAAACCACGTCGTACCCACACAAAAGATACTTGTGGGGCTTTAACTTTCGCTGCGATGATGCCTGGGTATGGAACAACACCATCGTATGAAATTAGTTTGGCATCTGTTTCTTCTACGAGAGCAACAAGTCGATCTCGTAGGTATTGATCCCATAGATCGCGCGTCATCCAATTGCGATCACGCCCTGGAATATATTCGGTTCGTATTCCCATGTAATCAGAAATTTCAGCAATTCCACCAGCCATGGAAACAATTATTGGATTTGCAATTGGTTTAAGAGCAAGTGCGATTGCACTGGCACGTGCAAGGTGACCCATACCAACGCCATTACTTGTTGCGAGAATGATTGTTGGCTTATTCACGGATGCACTTTACTTGACTTGCGATGCATCGGGCTTAAGTGGCGGGCAAATTCCACCCGGTGCTACCAAGGGTTCAAAATGCCACCACTCGTTTTCATACACACGACACAGGCCAAAAGTGGCTCCATTGGCTTCTAACCATGATGCTCCAGTTTTTTCGTGATGCAGATTTATGTCCAGCGCAAGCCCCCAAGGATGTCTAGAGATCTCTCCAGGTAATACCCATTTGATTGCTTCTTCTACAGAATTGTGCTCTTTAATTGCCCGATTAAATAAATACTCTTGCCGTTGAATTGTTCGATAACCAGAATCAATACTCATTTCAATTCCTTCAGCTTTTGCTGCGGCCTGTGCACTTTGAAAACGTGCAAGCACTTGTGGATTTATATCCGTTGGACGTTCTGTGCCTTCAGTTATTTCTGATTCGCCAAGTGGGTGGTCTTCGCCAATTACACAACCAATAAAATCAGGACGAACAATTAATTTTTCCAAACCTGTATTAAAACAATAAACTGGGCTAAATTTAATTTCTTGAACTACTTTACTTTTATCGTCAGTAATTGCGTCCGCGGCGAGTCCAAAAAGGGATGCCGCGCCCATTAATAAAACGGCCACAAAAAACATAGAAAAACTGTAACACGCGGGAAATGTCCAGATTTTTACGCGTAAAAACATCTGTTGATTTAAAAAATAAAGCAGGTAAACTCACTTTTTATAAAGCTGCTGAAAAGGAGCCCGTTTCGCTCATTTCTAGAAATACTAGATCCAAAGCGAAACTAGATTGATAAATGAAAACACATGCGAATCATGCGCAAACGTTTAGAAATGTCCCTGCAACATCCACACCA
>WLRX01000109.1 GCA_009706135.1 Actinomycetota bacterium | reverse complement strand
TGGATTGCAACTAGAACCATTGCACCAGCCATGCATGCAGCCACTGACACAATCGTTCAAGCCGTTGCCAGTCGAGACACAGAACGTGCACAAGCACTTAATCCCATAACAGTTCACCAGAGTTATGAAGATCTGATTCATGATCCATCAGTAGACGCTGTTTATATAAGCCTTCCTAACCACTTGCACTGCCAGTGGACAGTGGCAGCCCTTAATGCCGGCAAACATGTCTTGTGTGAAAAACCATTTGCAATGAATGTGAACGAAATTGAATTAATGGTTGAAGCGGCGCAAAAGAACGATCGACTTTTGGTCGAAGCAGTGTGGTCACGTTGGCATCCACGAATGATTCGAATGGTTGATTATGTGAAAGCTGGAAACATCGGTGACATTGTTTCAATTGAATCATCATTTACTTTTCCAGGGTCAATTGATGGAAATTATCGTGCGGAGCCAGCTATGGGTGGCGGCGCACTCTTTGACGTCGGTGTCTATCCACTGCACGCTATTGCAGCACTGGTCGGAGATGATGCACGAGTAGAAATTGAAAAGTGTGATGTAAGTGTTGGACCAACCGGAGTTGACCTAACAACTAAGTGGCAGATGTGCATCAATGGCTCGATTACTGCAAATGGATTAGCATCATTTGAAATGCCTGAGAATCAGAGTTTGATTGTGCGCGGTGAAAAAGGATCTGTCGAGTTAGTTGGCACGCAAGCATTTACTTCATGGCATGAAGTGAGCACTCTGCGATTAGGTGATCACACTGAAAACTTTGATGCAGTCGACCCATACAGACTCATGATTGAAAACTTTGGAAAAAGAGTTCAGGGTCAAGACAGTTGGGTGCTTCCATTAGAAACTTCGCTAGCTGTTGCCAAAGTGGTCGATAATCTTCGAGGCTTCCACTAAGTAGTTTGGGCTTGAGCCACCTTTCCCATGGTGATTGTTATTTCGCTATGGCAGACTCGCGCTCATGAAAAATAAAAAAGAACGCAAGGCATCTAGCGCTCTGATTCGAGATCGTAGAACCCTTACTACTCGCAGAATTGTGTTCTTAGTAATTGCAGCAGCAGCGCCGTTAGCCGCAATGATCGGCAACGTTCCTTTGGCACTTGTTTATGGAAATGGCGCAGGTTTACCTGTTGCGTATTTAGTTGCAGCGATTGTTCTTATTTGTTTTTCAATTGGTTATGCCACTATGAGTCGAAGAGTCGTAAACACTGGCGCGTTTTATACTTATATTTCCCGAGCACTTGGCAAAGAAGTTGGTGTTGGTGCAGCTTATTTAGCGCTAACTTCTTACACGGCAATGTCATGTGGGCTAGCAGGTGCCTTCGGCTATTTCATGCACGAACTAATCAAAGCCGCAGCCATGGTTTCCGTACCTTGGTATTTACTTTCAGCAATTGGAGTAGCAATTGTCGGTTTCCTGGGTTATCGCTCAGTTGATCTATCCGCCAAAATTCTCGGTTTTTTAATGATTGCAGAATTTGCGGTGCTGATTGTCTTTGAAGTTCTTGTCTTTGCAAAGCATGGCTTTGCTTCATTCCCTCTTGAATCATTTACATACAAGCAGGCAACTTCTGGTCCATTTGGTATCGCTGCGCTAATTGCATTTACAAGTTTTATCGGATTTGAATCTGCCGCGTTATATGGAGAAGAGACGAAGAATCCGGAAAAGAGTATTCCTCGGGCAACCTATATTGCGGTTGTTTTAGTAGGAATCTTCTATGTACTTACTTCATGGATGATTATTGGAGCAACGGGCGTAAATAATCTTACAGAGCGTGCCAGCGCGGACGGCGGAGTATTCGTACTTAATCTTTTGCAAGAATATGGCGGAGAAGTTCTATTTGATATTGGTGCAGTGTTGTTATGCACAAGTGTTTTAGCGGGGTATTCAGCACTTCACAATGCGGCTAGCCGATACCTCTTTGCTTTGGGTCGCGAAAATATTGCACCTAGAATATTTGGTGAATACCACAAGGATTATTTCAGTCCACACCTTGCAAGCCTTGCAATTACTGCAGTTTCATCAGTTGCGACAGTGGTCTTTGCCATCAGTGGCGCCGATCCGTACAAAGTTTTTGCGGCCTCGCTTATTGCTGTTGGAACACTTGGAATCGTTGCACTGCAATCTTTTGCGTCACTATCTGTAGTTGTCTTCTTCTGGAAGCGAAAAGATAGGCAGATATGGCAAGGTGTTATTGCGCCATTTATTGGATTTATTGGACTTGCAGTTGCATTTGCCCTTGCAGCAATTCACTACAACACATTGACAGGAAGTAACAACCGTTGGATTAATTTGGTTCCTGTTCTGCTGATTGTTATTGCGATTGGTGGAATTATCAACGGATTTAGGATTAAGAAAAACAAACCAGTGGTTTACGCCAAGTTAGCAGCGACCCAACTTCGTTCTCGCAAAATCACCACAGCAGATCATCCGCCAGTAAGTTACAAAGAAAAGTACTGCTTAGTCGGTGCTGGACCTGCAGGATTGGTTATGGCGCGTGGATTAGTAAAAGAAGGCGTACCTTTTGACTGGTTTGAAAAGCACAATGATGTAAGCGGTATTTGGGATATGGATAACACTGGTACGCCAATGTATGAATCCGCTCATTTTATTTCTTCAAAATACACAAGTGGTTTCTATGGTTTTCCAATGCCACAATCTTTTCCAGATTACCCAAGCTGGCACCAGATTCGCGATTACATCAAGGATTTTGCCAATAAATTTAACTTGAAGAATCGTGTGACTCTTGGTGTTTCTGTTCTGGATGCTCAACCTTTGGCGGACAACAAATGGAGAATAAAACTTTCAAATGGCGATGAGAACATTTATGACGGTTTAATCAACGCAACAGGTGTTACCTGGCATCCAAATCGTCCACAGATAAAAGGTGAAGAAAAATTCAAGGGCAAAGTCTTGCACTCAGTTGAATATCGCTCTCCCGAAGAATTTAAGGGTCAACGAGTATTAATCGTTGGTGCCGGAAACTCTGGTGTAGACATCGCATCAGATGCTGCGCGATTTGCAGATGCTGCCTATTTTTCTGTTCGCCGTGGATATCGATTCATCCCAAAGTATTTATTTGGTTTACCAACAGACGCGCTTGTGTCAGGCAAAATCGCACCACCGAAAGGTGTTTCGATCAC
>WLRX01000108.1 GCA_009706135.1 Actinomycetota bacterium | reverse complement strand
GCCATAGGTAATTGGGTCAAAAGAACCCGGACACACTGCACGTCTCATGGGTCAAACGCTAGCAACGATTTCTTTGCTTATCCATTCTTAGCGTAATTAGCGTAATAAATACTCGCTTGTCCGTACACCTTTGTCCGAGAAGGCTCATATCCCAAGGGCCACACAGGTTGTGGCGATTTTGATGCCCGTTCGACTGCAATGACTGCTCCATCTTTATAGAAATTATTTTCCAGGAGTTTTTCTAAAACATCAACAAGATCTGCGTCAGCAAAATCATAAGGCGGATCTATATAAACAAAGTGATACTGATTTTGGGCAGGTATATCAACAAATTTTTGTGCTGCTGTATGAAATAGGTGGAAAACTCCAACTGGTTGTGCTTTTTGGACTAAAGCATTATTTGTGGAAATAGTCTTTGCCGCTGCATCATCCTTTTCTACGCAATGGACAAGAGATGCACCACGAGAAAGAGCTTCTAATCCCATCGCCCCAGAGCCTGAAAATAAATCTAAAATATGCAATCCTAAAAAGTCACCAAACTCAGAGGTTAATGATGAAAAGATTGCCTCTCGTGCGCGATCAGATGTTGGTCTAGTTGCGCCAGCAACACTTGATAACGACCGGCCCTTTGCAACGCCTGCGATTATTCTCATGGCATCAACCCTTATCTATAAAGTCTGTCGCAGAATCAGTTTCGAGTAATTTTATTTCATCATTGAGAGATTTGTATCCTGCAAGCACTTGGTCTTCTTGAATTAATTTTTCGGCACTTTCTCGAGCACTTTCAATAAGGGCTTCGTCACGCAAAACTCTTAATAAACGCAGATGCGAGCGAGTACCTGACTGATTGGCACCTAGAACATCTCCTTCTCTACGTTGTTCTAGATCTATTTTAGATAACTCAAAGCCATCTAAAGTAGAAGCAACTGCATCTAATCGAACTCTGGCCGCAGTATCTGGCATTGCGTTAGTCACTAACAAGCACAAGCCTGGAGAAGTTCCACGACCAATGCGGCCACGCAATTGGTGTAATTGTGAAACGCCAAATCTGTCTGCATCCATAATCACCATCACCGTGGCATTTGCAACGTCGACACCTACTTCAATAACCGTCGTTGAAATAAGTACATCTATTTGACCAGAAGAAAAAGCAGACATTGTCGAATCTTTCACATCAGTTGAGAGTCGACCATGCAAAGGGGCTACACGTAAACCTGAAAAAGGCCCGCTATGAAGCATCGGACCTAACTCTTCTACGCTAGCAATACTTTGTGATTCAGTGCCAAAGAGAAAATCCATATCGGCATCTTCATTATTCGTCGCACTTATGCGAGGTGCAACTACATATGCCTGGTGACCTTTGGCTACTTCTTCTGCGATTCTTTGCCATGCACGTTCTAAGTACGTGGGTTTCTCTATAGCTGCAATGACATGAGTTGTTATTGGTTGGCGGCCTAAAGGCAATTCTCGAAGTGTTGAAACATCTAAATCTCCAAAAACCGTCATCGCAACCGTTCGCGGAATTGGCGTTGCAGTCATAACCAATAAGTGTGCTGGTGTGTGTGCTTTGTTCTTAAGGGCATCTCTTTGTTCAACACCGAATCTATGTTGCTCATCAACAACTATTAGTCCAAGATCATTAAAAATTATTGATTCTCCAAGTAATGCGTGTGTGCCAATCACAATTCCAGCTGCGCCACTTGCTGCCAATGCAAGCGCATCTTTTCTTGCCGCGGCACTCTGAGATCCCGTTATTAGAGTTACTTGTGTTGCTTTTTCACTGCCACCCAACATTCCACCATGTGCTAACTCCCCCAACAATTTAGTAATGGTGCGCAGATGCTGAGCCGCTAATACTTCAGTCGGTGCTAACAAAGCTGCTTGTCCCCCATTGTCAATAACAGTGAGCATGGCGCGCAGCGCAACAACAGTTTTACCGGATCCAACTTCGCCTTGTAGTAATCGGTGCATCGGATGAGATTGACTCAAATCGGTTTCTATTTCTGCTGCAACTTCTTTCTGCCCAGCAGTTAATTCAAAAGGCAAGGTTTTATCAAAAGCTTCCAGCAAGCCACCAGTGATAGCCGGCCTTGCGATTGCATCCAAAGTTTTTAGAGCGGCTTTTCGCTTAGCAAGAACTAATTGCAGTAAGAAAGCTTCATCAAAAGTTAAGCGTTCGCGAGCCTTGTCAGCGTGATCTAAGTCAGCCGGCTTGTGCAGCTGAACGAGTGCTTGATGCAGAGTGGGATACCCATGTTTTTCACGAATGTTATCGGGCAAGAAATCTGCAACTTCATCTAATCCTTGGATTGCTAGATCTATGCATTGAGCAATTTTCCAGGAAGGCATTTTTGCTGCGGCTGGATAAACAGCTAAGAATTTTCCTGCAAATTCATCAACTGCGCTATCGACATCATTGCCCTCTGGAATCAATTCGTAATCAGGATGGGCCAATTGGCGCTTGCCTTTAAAGAGTCCTACTTTGCCGGCAAATAATCCCTGTCGACCCACTCTTAAATCTTTCTCCCTCCATGCTTGATTAAAGAAGGTAAGTGAAAGCTTTGCTTTGCCATCGGTAACAATTACTTCGAAAATGCTTCCCTTTCGACCGTGTAGTGGTCGATTCGTTGCACTAAATACTTCGGCAAGAATTGTTACTTCATCGCCTTCTTGCAAGGTTGAAATATCTGTTAGTTCTCCGCGAACTGCATATCTTCTGGGATAGTGGCGCAATAAATCTCCCACAGATTTAATTCCAAAAGTGCTCTCAAGTACTTTCGACGTGCGATCACCCAGAACACTGCTTACTTTGCTCTCAAGGGATGCCATGGCGTCATTGTCCACTGTTTATTGCTCTGGTGCATGTATTGCCTTATGGAGAGTTATCGAGAAAGTTCCAGCGTTCTATCTATTTCCTGCCATCCGGAGTGGGTAATAACAATGAGAGATTTACCTGATGTGTAATCCAATACACGTTTTTCAATGCGCGATGCTAAGTCTAAGTCGAGATGCTCTGTTGGTTCATCAAGAATTACAATTGGCGAATGAGACAAAAGTGCACGAGCCAAACTTAAACGTTTTGCCTCGCCTCCTGAAATATGACGACCAAATTCTCCAATAACTGTATTGATTTCATGATTACTTTCAGCAAGCAGCGAATCCAGTTCAACAATCCTCAGTACCTTTAAGATTTC
>WLRX01000107.1 GCA_009706135.1 Actinomycetota bacterium | reverse complement strand
TTCAGGATGATCTTTGACCACCCATGTTCCTTCGTTGGTTGTAAATGATGAACGGACGTGAATTGGTAAGTCATATCTGCGTGCATATTCGACGCAACGAAGATGTAAAACTTTTGCACCAGATGCTGCAAGTTCGAGCATCTCATCGTATGTAACGGTTTTTAACTTACGGGCGGTAGGAACAACCCGTGGATCTGCACTAAAGACTCCATCAACATCTGTATAAATTTCACAGACATCGGCTTCAAGTGCTGCAGCTAATGCAACGGCAGTTGTGTCTGATCCACCACGACCAAGTGTTGTGACATCTTTTGTGTCCTGCGAAATTCCTTGGAAGCCGGCAACAATTGCAATTGCACCTTCTTCAAGTGCTTCTTGAATGCGCCCCGGTGTCACATCGATAATGCGAGCGCGACCATGTGCACTATCTGTAATCACACCTGCTTGACTGCCAGTAAATGAACGCGCTTCGTGACCTAGATTTGAAATAGCCATTGCTAGAAGTGCCATAGAGATTCGTTCGCCCGCTGTTAGCAACATATCTAGTTCGCGACCAGTTGGAATTGGAGTGATCTGATTAGCAAGATCAATTAGTTCATCAGTTGTATCGCCCATTGCCGAAACAACCACAACGACCTTGTTGCCATCGCGCTTGGATGCCACGATGCGAGCGGCTACACGCTTCATGCCTTCGGCATCGGCCACCGAGGAGCCGCCGTACTTTTGAACAATCAATCCCATGCTTAAAGCATGACACGCTCAGATGAGCTTGTGTACTCGTATTATTAGATTTCTCAAAATATGAGACATCAAGCATCTCACATAATAAGATAACTAGTTCTCGACGTTCCTTCTGCCTTCAAATGCTCGACCAAGCGTAACTTCATCTGCGTATTCGAGGTCGCCGCCGACAGGAAGCCCACTGGCTAAACGCGAGACCTTTATATCGAGCGGCTTAATCAATCGAGCTAAGTACGTAGCCGTTGCTTCGCCTTCGAGGTTTGGGTCGGTAGCCAAAATAACTTCGGTGATTGCTGAATCAGATAAACGAGTCATCAGCTCTTTAATTCTTAATTGATCGGGACCGATTCCATCAATAGGACTAATTGCTCCACCGAGCACGTGGTACTTGCCGCGAAATTCGCGAGTGCGCTCAACTGCAATGACATCTTTACTTTCTTCGACAACACAAATCTGTGAATTATCTCGTCGTGGATCTCGACAGATACGACACTCTGTTTCTTCAGAGACGTTTCCACATTGTGTACAAAACTTCACGCGTTCTTTTACTGTGCGAATTGCATCGACTAAAGCGGCTGCAACATCGGCATCAGATTGCAGAATATGGAAAGCGATTCGTTGCGCACTCTTTGGTCCAACACCAGGCAAGCGCCCCAGTGCGTCAATTAAATCTTGAATTGCACCTTCATACATACCGCTCATTATTAGTTCTTGTCCGTAACAATTTGCGCGCCTAATTCGCGTGCAAGCAAAGCTGCGCCACTTAGTTGTTCAACGTCGCTAGGTGATTCATCCACTCGCACTGCACGTGATGCTGGAGTGTTTGGATTCACCGAAGGATCGAGCACAACTTCAATCTTACGATCGAGTCCCACAACTTCAATGAATGCTTGGCGCAAGATCTCATCGCTTTCGGATCTCACAAAAGAATCACGCGCACCAGCGTTAGCGATGCCCACGGTAATATTTTTATCATCAACGCCCAAGATGTGGGCGCTCGCAGAAAGTAGCGACCACGTTAATCTGCGGCGCTTCTTAACATTTTCAATAACATCGGGCCATATACGTCGCAAGCCAGCGATGTCCATTGAACTAACACTTTCTTTCTTCGCAGTCGGTTGTTCCGAAGACACGGCTGTCTTCTTTACCGGTTCATCAACTTGGTTTGGCGACACGGGAAGAACTTTTTTAGTGTCATCTCGAGCAATGACACTCGGAGAATTTTTAACTGGCATTGGTGCGATGTTTTCGACACGTTCTAAACGTTCGATGCGGGCAAGTAAACCGCTTTCGGTTCCATCGCTAATTGGTAGCAATATGCGGCCGCAGATGAGCTCGAGCATTAATCGTGGGGCTGTGGCACCACGCATCTCTGTTAATCCTTGTGCTGCAATATCTGCTGCACGGGATAAGGATGCAGTGCCGATTCGATCTGCTTGAGTGCGCATTCGTTCTAGTTGATCATCTGGCATATCGCGCAAGATTGAGTTCGCACTGGTGTCACCTAACGCGTTAACAATCATTAGATCGCGTAGACGTTCTAGAAAATCACCCGTAAATCTCTTTGGATCATGTCCGCTTTCAATCACGCGATCGATTGTGGCAAATAGAGTGGCGGCATCATGGGCCGCGAGTGCATCAACTGCATCATCTAGTAACGCGCCATCTGTAAATCCAAGCAGTTGCACAGCGATGTCATAACTAACGCCTTCTTTTCCAGCGCCAGCAAGTAATTGTCCAAGCACTGATAACGCGTCACGAACTGATCCACCACTCGCGCGTACTACTAATGGCAGCACACCTTTTGCTACTTCAACGCCTTCGGCTTTGCAGATCTTCTCCAAGTGAGTGGTTAGTACTCCTGGAGGAACTAAACGAAATGGATAATGATGTGTACGAGAGCGGATTGTTGAAATCAGTTTTTCGGGCTCTGTTGTCGCGAAGATAAAAATAACATGGGCAGGTGGCTCTTCTACAACTTTCAGTAGTGCATTTGCGGCACCGGGTCCAAGTTGGTGAGCTTCGTCAATAATGTAGATTTTGTACTTGCTATTTACTGGTGCGAAGAATGCTTTGTCTCGTAAATCTCTTGCATCATCTACTAAACCATGAGTCGCTGCATCTAATTCAATAACATCAATTGAACCCGGGCCGTTCGCAACTAAATCTTTACATGATTGACATTCACCGCATGGAGTTGGCGTTGGTCCCTTTTCACAATTAAGGGATCTCGCCATGATGCGAGCGCTGGAAGTTTTTCCGCAACCACGTGGACCACTAAACAAATATGCGTGGTGAGTTTTGCCCGATGAGAGCGCATTACTTATAGGAATGGTTACGTGTTCTTGACCAATTACATCTGCAAATACAGAAGGGCGATACTTGCGATACAACGCGAGTGACATCACTTCTCCTTCTCTTTGCAACTAATACTTCGTTTAATTCAAACTTAAGGGATCCCTCGCGCACCCGCTAGAGCGCACCTACCCTT
>WLRX01000106.1 GCA_009706135.1 Actinomycetota bacterium | reverse complement strand
TTCAGTTCTACTAGTACCAGTCGGAATCACAAAGGCTAACGTCAAGGACGTTATTGCTGATGGCTTCCAGAAGAAGGAAGATGTCTGTATGGGCATCGAAGATCTCTGCACAGCTAACGGAATCTAATAAATTTCGTAAATTTGCGGAAAATGAAATAAGTTTCGGCCCGGGGGTTAAAAGCCCCGGGCCGAAATTCTTTCTACTAGAACTAGAGGAGATTGCCGTGAGTTCACCAATACTCTCGCTTCGAGGAGTCAATAAATCTTTTGGCCCAGTTAATGTTCTTAAGGGCGTTGATTTTGATACATACGCTGGAAAAGTAACAGCACTCGTTGGCGATAACGGAGCAGGTAAAAGCACACTCATTAAATGCATCGCTGGTATCTACACACCAGAATCTGGTGAGTTCCTTTTTGATGGCAAAAAAGTTGAGATCAATGGACCGCGCGATGCAACAGAACTCGGAATTGAAATTGTTTATCAAGATTTAGCTTTGTGTGACAACCTCGACATTGTTCATAACATGTTCCTTGGACGCGAGCAGAAAAAAGGCCGCGTATTAAATGAGACATCAATGGAAGCCCTCGCTCGCAAAACCCTCGATGGCTTAAGTGTTCGTACGGTTAAATCAATTCGCCAAACAGTCGCATCGCTTTCAGGTGGGCAACGTCAAACTGTTGCGATTGCGCGTGCAGTTCTGTGGAATAGCAAAGTAGTAATTCTGGACGAACCAACAGCGGCACTAGGTGTTGCACAAACGGAACAAGTTCTTAACCTCGTGCGTCGTTTGGCAGATAACGGACTTGCAGTTGTTTTGATTAGCCACAACCTCAATGACGTCTTCGAAGTTGCCGATAACATCGCTGCGCTTTATTTGGGGCAGATGGCTGCTCAAGTTGAAAAGAAAGATGTAAAACCACAACAAATTATTGAATTAATTACTACTGGTAAATCTGCCGGTGTGTCAGGAGTAAACGCATGAGTACTGAGATCATTCACGAATCGCCGACTCTTAAAGGTGCAGCCGCAGATTACTGGAGCCGAGTAAAAGCTGGTGATATCGGTGCACTTCCTGCGATTTTAGGACTCGTAGCACTCTGTGGAATTTTTGGTGCGATGTCGAATGTATTTCTTACCCCAGGAAACTTTGCCAACCTGCTAACACAAGCAGCAGCGGTGATCGTCATTGCAATGGGATTGGTTTTCGTATTATTACTTGGCGAAATTGATTTATCCGCTGGTTATGCAGCTGGTGTATCTGGTGCTGTACTCGTAATTCTTATTACAAATCATCAAGTTGCCTGGTACATCGCATTTCCAATAAGTATCGTGGTCGGTGGCCTTCTTGGATTTATTCTTGGTTCACTTGTTGCACGCATCGGAATTCCATCATTCGTCGTAACCCTTGCAGCATTCTTGGCTTTCCAAGGATTATTACTTTTGCTAGCTGGCGAAGGCGGAACAATTCGCATCGAAGATAAGACCATTCTTGCAGTTGAAAATAGCAATCTTTCACCCCTTCTTAGTTGGGTATTTTTCATTGTCGTAGCCGTTGCATATGTGGCAGCAGGTCTTAGCCGTTTAAATACACGACGTCGTGCAGGGCTAAAAACTGAACTCGTAAAACTCTGGGTAATCAAAACGGCAAGCCTTCTAATAATTACTGGTGGCGCCGTATTCGCACTTAATGTTGAGCGCAGCAATAATCCAGATCTCGTAAGTCTTAAAGGAATTCCATACGTTGTTCCACTCATTCTTTTCTTGCTTGCAGTGGGAACATTCGTTCTTGGTCGCACGGCTTTCGGGCGCCACATTTACGCAGTTGGTGGCAACGCAGAAGCTGCACGACGTGCAGGTATTAACGTTAAGCGCGTTCGCATTTCAGCATTCGTAATTTGTAGTGCACTTGCTGCTATTGCTGGCATGATCTTTGCTTCTCGCCAAAATTCAATCTCACCAACAACTGGCGGTAGTTCAACACTCCTCTACGCTGTTGGCGCTGCTGTTATTGGCGGAACATCACTCTTTGGTGGCAAAGGAAAAATGCGCGATGCAATCCTTGGTGGTCTTGTAGTCGCTGTTATTGATAATGGCATGGGACTTTTAGGGTATGCCGCAGGTATCAAGTTCATTGTTACCGGACTTGTATTGTTAGTTTCCGCAGGCGTTGATGCAGTATCTCGCCGTGGAAGTTCAGTTGGTTAGAGCTCAACTCCCATTAAATGCTCTAGCGCTAACTGATCAATAACTTCGTATCCATAACCACGCTTTCCAGCGGCTTCTACATCGAAGGAATCCTTTGCGAGGTCCTTCCATGTTTCACCACTTGCAAGTGTTGGTTCTGTAAGACCTGGGATATTTGATTCCTTCATTGCGGCAATAACGCGCGGATCTTTTCTAAAGGCTGCTGCGCGCTCTTTAAGAATCAAATAGGTACGCATGTTTGATGTTGCAGATGCCCAAACACCTTTGTCATCTTCTGTGCGTGCAGGTTTGTAATCAAAGTGCTTTGGCCCGCTGTATTGATAGCGCTCAAGTAAATCAACTAAGAAGAAAGCTGACTTGAGGTCGCCGTGACCAAAAACAAGATCTTGATCAAACTTTGGACCGTGTTGGCCGTTTAGATCAATGTGGAATAACTTCTTGTGCCATAGAGCTTGCGCAATTCCGTGCACAAAGTTTAGGCCTGCCATTTGTTCGTGTCCGACTTCAGGATTAACTCCAACCATTTCTGGGTAATCAAGTTCGTTGATAAATGCGAGCGCGTGACCAATTGTTGGCAAGAAAATATCGCCACGGGGTTCATTTGGCTTTGGCTCAAGTGCAAACTTAATATTGAAGCCATTATCTTTTACAAATTGTCCAAGGGTATTAAATGCTTCACGGAAGCGATCAAGTGCCACATAACCATCTTTGGCTCCATCAGATTCGGCGCCTTCACGTCCACCCCATGCCACATAAATTTCTGCACCGAGTTCTGCAGCAAGTTCGATGTTCTTCATTGTCTTGCGAAGAGCAAAACGGCGAATATCGCGATCGTTACTTGTGAAAGCTCCATCTTTAAATACTGGGTGTGTAAATAGATTAGTAGTTGCCATTGGAACTTTCATTCCAGTTTCATCGAGTGCCTTCTTAAAGCGATCAATGTGCTTACGACGTTCTGTTTCATCACTGCCAAAAGGAATTAAGTCATCATCATGGAAAGTCACACCATGTGCACCAAGTGCTGCGAGTTCCTTAACTGAGCGAACCGGATCAAGTGCATCACGAGTTGCATCACCGAATGGATCGCGTG
>WLRX01000105.1 GCA_009706135.1 Actinomycetota bacterium | reverse complement strand
CATGTCTAGAACCACTCGGTCATATTTGTTATCTGAATTGGAGTCTTGAACGGAGCCCACGGTTAATTTCCAGTTAGATGGTGACGATCCAAAATAAGTCTGTACATTTTCTCGCGCAATATCCGCGAAATCTTCTCTGCGTTCAAAACTATCCAGTTGACCTTGCGGACCAATCGCGCGTAAAAGTGAAATAGTAAGCGCGCCGCTTCCAACTCCGGCTTCGATAACTTTTGCACCTGGAAATATGTCGGCAACACCAACAATCATGGCAGCATCCTTGGGATAAACAATTGTTGCTCCCCGTGGCATAGATAGAACAAAATCACCTAATAAAGGTTTGAAAGCTGTAAATTTTAGCCCGGCGCTCGTGCTTACAACACTGCCTTCAGGTATCCCGACAAGATCATCATGGACGATCCAACCTTTATGGGTATGCCACTCCTTTCCTTGCGTAATAGTAAATGAATACATCTTTCCCTTGGGATCAGTAAGTTGAATACGATCTCCTATTGAGAAAAACCCGTCATTGGACATGGATGTATCTTATGGGTGCAAGTAGTGGATTATCAGAGTATCTTCGCGCAAGTGAACCAGTTACGGCTCTCTCCCAGCAGGGTAAATGACTTTTCCAATTGTCCTTTACTCTACAAATATCGCACCATTGACCAATTACCCGAATCCCCTAGTTTGGATGCCGAACGTGGCACGTTGGTGCATACGGTTCTACACGACCTATTCGAATCGCCAGCACAATCTCGAACAATCAAACAAGCTACCGATCTGCTGCCAACTAGATGGCAAGAGCAACTGGCGTTAAAACCAGAATTAGCATCATTAATAACCAGTGAAAAAGAGTGGCTTGATCGAGCTACAGCACTATTAACAACATACTTCGAACTAGAAAACCCAACATCGTTTGAACCCACGCACCGAGAATTGCATTTAGAACAAAATCTTTCTGATGAAATCTATTTGCATGGATATGTAGATCGTTTAGATGTTGCCCCCTCAGGTGAAGTTCGAATAATTGATTACAAAACTGGTAAAGCACCTAAACCAGGATGGGAAGAAAAAGCCCTATTTCAGCTAAGGGTGTATGCATTGCTCTACTGGAAAGAACACGATGTAATCCCAAAATTACTTCAATTAATCTATCTAGGTGATGGAAATCTCTTAAAAAACACTCCTACAGAAAATGAACTGATTTCAACTGAAAAAACCCTTTTGAAAATTGCCGCATCAATAAATGAGGCAATGCATACAAATACTTGGAGTCCACGGAAGAGCAGATTATGTGATTGGTGTTCTTTTAAACCAATCTGTCCTGCTCATAACTGATCTGTAAATTGTAATAACTCAGTTCCCGAAGTGATTGAATTACCCGTAGACGATCTTTCGGTAATATTTCGACAAAATGAGGGACGGCTATCGTATGAGCACCGCTTGCAATTGCTGCCTTAACTCCATTTGGTGAATCCTCAAGGATTAAACAATCTTGAATCTGCACTCCAAATTTCTCGGCCGCCATTAAATAAGCTTCAGGATTTGGCTTCGGGTTCACAACATCATCGGCAGATAGTGAAAAACTAAAAGAATGCTGGGGCACACTCTGTAGAACTGCATCAACTAATACTCTTGGACTTGCTGAAACTAAGGCCGTAGGAATCTTATTCTGCTTAAAATCATCTAGAAGTTCCAAAGCCCCCGGCATAACTGGTGCTCCAGTACTTAGCTTCCTCGTCATCAAAGATATAACTGAGTCGGTGAAATACTGAGCAGATTTATCTGTCTTAACTTTATCGAACATATATTGACCAACCTTACTCAATGGTCCGCCTAGGCAGTAGTTCTGATCATCCTGGGTCCACTGATAACCAAAATTCGCCATCAACTCTGTTTCTGCGTTCAACCACAACGGTTCAGAATCAACGAAAAGCCCATCCATATCGAAAAAAACTGCGCTATAAAAATTTGTCATCCTAGATCGCGATTCCAAGTAATGCATCCAGTGTCCGAGCGAGCTCCCCTGGGTTTCCGCCTTCTGCGCCCTTTGAAGATTCGCTGATCCAATCCGCCAATAATGCAAAAACTTTCTTCGTATCTAAATTGTTCGACAGAGCTTGAATAATTTCTTGAATCAAAACCGAGGTTTGAGCGCATTGATTGTGAGATAACTGAACAGTAAGTGAATCCAAAAATGTTTGCGCAGTAAGAAGCAACTCCTCGTTCCACAATCGATCAGTTGTGTAATCCCCCATCATTAACGCGCACCGAATAACCATTGGATTCACTCCAGAACGCACTAAAGATGAAACAAAAACCAAATTACCCAAGCTCTTACTCATTTTCTGTCCATCCAAACCGATCATTCCGGTGTGTACATAAAATTCGGCAAATCTACGACCTGTAGAAACCCGCGCTTGTGCAGCGCTCATTTCATGATGAGGAAAAATGAGATCACTTCCTCCTCCTTGTATATCGATGAGAAAATCTGAATCTTGCTCCGGCAACAGATAATTCAAGGCAATAGCGCAACATTCGATATGCCATCCTGGACGACCTAGACCGTGAATACTTGGCCATCCGGGTTCATTAGGCCGCTGGGCTAACCACACTAGGGAATCAAGAGGATTTTCTTTTCCTAGGCGCTCTGGGTCTCCCCCTCTTTCTGCAAAAATCTTAAGAGATTCTTCGTTACTTAAATGACTGCGAGTCCCGAAATCTGGATCACTGTGTACGCGAAAATAGAGATCCTTATCAACACCATATATCGCACCTGCTTCTTTCAGCTGCTCAATTTTCTTTGTTACCAAAGGAATAGCTTCAACTGCTCCTATGTAATTTTCAGGTGGAATAACGTGCAAAGTACTCATATCACTTCTGAATAAATCAATCTGGGAATACGCAAGTTCTTCCCAATCAATTCCATCACGACTAGCACGCTCAAGGAGCGGATCATCAATATCTGTAATGTTTTGAACGTAGAGTACTTTTGAACCTGTCGCACGTAAATATCTGTTTATCAGGTCAAATGAAAGATAAGTGGCAGCGTGACCTAAGTGTGTTGAATCATATGGAGTGATTCCGCATACATACATGCGATACATCTTTTTACGAGGCAAAACTTGAATCGATTGGCTCGCCGTATTTTGCAATGAAAGTTCAGGAAATATATATCTAGAATCAATGGAAGGTATGTATACCTCTGGCCAAGATTTCATGTTCCTATACTAATGCATGAACGAATAATCGCGGCTTAAAAGGCTGGCCAAGGAATCGCTGGCCAATCAGTACTTGGTAGTGGAAAACT
>WLRX01000104.1 GCA_009706135.1 Actinomycetota bacterium | reverse complement strand
AGAAAATTTCATCGTACTTTTCATTTAAGCCATTAATTGAAATCAATTGGCCACCAACTGCAATGGCTCGGGCATCGAGTGAATATTCAATTCCTTCGCGAGCAATGTCAGCTTCAACTTCGGCAGCTCTACGCAATAACTCTTTTGCTGCTTCTGGTTTTTGTTCTGCCATCACAATAAAACCACCAGCTTTAATTATTCCTGCTTTAGTTTGTGCAATCTCGTCCAGAGTATTTCCAAGATATTCCATATGATCTAAACCAATCGGCATCAATACTGAAACATCGGCGTCAACCACATTGGTTGCATCCCATTGACCGCCCATACCTACTTCAATAATTGCAATATCAACTGGGTGTTCTGCAAAGGCTACAAAAGCCATTGCAGTGATGGCTTCAAAAAATGAGATTGGATTTTCAAACTTTGAATCCATTAATTCAAGATAGGGCGCAACATCGTTATAGGCGAAGATTGCCGCCTTAGGATCAATTGAAGAACTATTAATAGAAATTCTTTCCAGATAGCTTTCTAGATGTGGACTCGTGAAGCGTCCTGTTCGCAATCCCATTTCGAACAAAAGCGAATCAATCATTCGAGATGTTGTGGTTTTTCCATTTGTGCCACCCACGTGAATCGTTGGATACGTCAGTTGTGGCGACCCAAGCATGTCGGTAAGTGCCGCAATTCGCTCTAAAGTGGGAGAAATTCGAGCTTCGGGCCATCGTGCAAGGAGTGCCTGCTCGATTGCGTCTATCCGAGCGTTATCGTCTGCGCTCATTAATTATTTAGCCGGCAATGAATTTAGTTGTGAAGTAATGCGTTCAATATCAGCACTGGTTTTAGCCAAGCGCTCTTTAATTTCTACTACTACCTCTGCTGGCGCCTTGGCCATAAACCCTTGATTATTCAGTTTTACATTGGCTGTTTCAAGATCTTTTTGAGCTGTTGCCAAGTCCTTAGTTAGACGAGCACGTTCTGCCCCAACATCAATGGCGCCAGTTAGGTCGAACTCAGCTTTGACTGAGCCAATCTGTAATTGTGCACTCGGTACGAAATCTCCAGATTCAAGCTTGAGTACAAAACGCATTGCGCTTTCATATGGAGCAAACTCGGCGGGTGCAAGAAAGCGACCAGGAATTTTGGCTGAAGTTTTAATTCCCTGATCATTTCTAAATCGTCGAACCTCTGTAATTACTTCCTGAATACTTGCAATAATTTTGTTACTGCTCTTGTCGATATGAGACGGATTTGCTTGTGGCCACTCGGCAATAACTAGGGATTCTCCCCCGGTCAGTGTTGTCCAAAGCTCTTCGGTAATAAATGGCATAAATGGATGCATGAGCCTCAATAGTTGATCAAGGACGTGGCCAAGTACGCGTTGAGTATTTTTGGAATCACCCGAAGCGAAAGTTTCCTTTGATAATTCAAGGTACCAGTCGCAGAGATCATCCCAAGCGAAGTGATAAATACGATCACACGCACGGGCAAATTCATATGACTCTAGAAGTGCATCTACTTCTGAAATAGTTTCTGAAAGTCTGGAAAGAATCCACTTATCAA
The DNA here is from genome assembly GCA_009706135.1 of Actinomycetota bacterium. GTDB lineage: Bacteria > Actinomycetota > Actinomycetes > Nanopelagicales > Nanopelagicaceae > Planktophila. Next base: position 1,827 of record WLRX01000104.1, on the reverse strand, counting down.
TTCCATTGAGCGCAGAGTTTTCAGGAAGTGCTCCATCAACGGTTGCGCCATTCATCATTGCAAAACGCGTTGCGTTCCATAATTTCGTTGCAAAGTTTCGTGATCCGCCAACCCAATCTTCGGCAAGCGCTTGGTCTTTTCCTGGATTTGCTCCACGTGCCAATGTAAAGCGCAGGGCATCAGTACCGTACTTATCCATAAATTCAATTGGGTCAATGGTGTTACCGCGGCTCTTTGACATCTTCTTTCCAAATTGATCGCGCACTAAACCATGTAGCGCAATGGTGTGAAAGGGTTGTTTGCCATCCATTGCAAATAAACCAAAGAGCATCATGCGGGCAACCCAGAAGAATAAAATGTCATAACCAGTGACTAAAACACTCGTTGGATAAAACTTCTTTAGATCATCACTCTCTGCTGGCCAACCTAACGTTGAAAATGGCCACAATGCAGATGAGAACCAGGTATCTAAAACATCAGGATCTTGCGTGTATCCATTTGGTGCTTTTTCATCTGCACCAACAACTAGTACTTCCCCATTAGGTCCATACCAAACGGGAATTCTGTGACCCCACCATAATTGCCTGGAGATACACCAATCGTGCATGTTATCTACCCATTCAAAGTAACGCGGTTCCATCTCTTTCGGTTCGATTTTCACACGCCCATCACGGACAGCATCAGCTGCAGCTTTTGCAAGTGGTGCAACTTTTACGAACCATTGCAGAGACAAACGTGGTTCAACAATTGTTGCGCACCGTTGACAATGACCAACTGAGTGAGAGTACGGACGCTTTTCCCAACCGATTCTGCCATCTGCACGCAATTGTTCAACAACAGCTTTTCGTGCAGCAAATCTATCCATGCCATCGAATTGAGTATTCGTTCCGGACATAACACCGTGTTCATTCATAATGACAACCATGGGAACGTTGTGGCGCATCGCCATTTCAAAGTCATTTGGATCATGTGCAGCGGTCACCTTGACAGCACCTGTTCCGAACTCTGGATCAACTAACTCATCAGCGATAATTGGAATCATGCGGTTGACGTATGGAAGTTTTACTTGCTTACCAACTAAATCTTTATAACGTGGGTCATCTGGATTTACTGCGACAGCGCCATCGCCAAGCATTGTTTCTGGACGCGTAGTAGCAATACTTATTTGAGTTTCGCCCGGATCGCCATATGTAATCTGAACAAATTCGCCATCAATATCTTGGTGCTCTACTTCAATGTCGGACAATGCAGTTAAGCAACGAGGACACCAATTAATGATTCTTTCAGCACGATAAATTAGATCAGCGTCATAGAGTTTCTTAAAAATTGTAAGAACTGCTTTCGATAAATTCTCATCCATCGTGAACGCTTCTCGGGACCAATCAACGCTGTCGCCCAGTCTTTTCATCTGTCCGAGAATGGCACCGCCAGATTCGGCCTTCCACTGCCAAACTTTTTTAACAAATTCTTCGCGCCCAAGATCATGGCGAGATTTACCTTCTGCGGCCAAGTGTTTTTCAACGACGTTTTGTGTTGCAATGCCGGCGTGATCCATTCCTGGTAACCACAGCGCCTCAAAACCTTTCATTCGTTTCATGCGAATGAGGGCATCTTGCAATGTGTGATCAAGTGCGTGACCGATATGTAAAACACCAGTCACATTCGGTGGTGGAATAACAATTGTGTACGGCGGTTTATCTGATTTCGCATCCGCTGTGAAATAGCCAGCCTTCATCCACTTTTCATAGAGTGGAGCTTCGATATCGGCCGGTACAAAGGTCGATGCGAGTTCGCGGTCTGACTGACTCATGTGGAGCAGTCTAGATT
>WLRX01000103.1 GCA_009706135.1 Actinomycetota bacterium | reverse complement strand
TAAGAACCACAAAGCTAACCCGATTATCCGATTATCAACTTCTACAACATGGGCAAATACATGTGGATTAGGATTAAAAAGTGCAGTAGTTAATTGCGCTTGCGTAGCCACAACTTCATCTGGTGCTTTCTCATATATTGCTAAATCTTTAATCAGGCGCAAAATATCAGCAACATCGCCCGGTTGTGCTTCACGAATACTCATAGCTACCTCTGTAAGAACTTTCTGATTGCAAACCAAATCCGCTTGGGCCACTTTATCGCAAGTGTCACGGGGGAAACTTTCATCACTTTTGTTTGAGCAGGTTCATCAGGTGTTGTGACATCACTTAAGGCTGGCGAACTTTCATCCAATGAATCGGCAATGCGCTCAATATTCGATACTAGTGAAATGTTTCTTACAAACTCTTCCTGACCTATTCGATCAGTTTCAGCGATTAATTCTTCTGCCAGAGTTGCTGCTGCCAAGCGTAAATCTTCAGCAATATTAAGTGCTCGTTGTCCGGCACTGTGTGTTTCGATTGATTCAGCTTTTGATGTAATCGCATAACTTGTTGCAGATAATGCATTACCTATTTGGCGGTTAGCGAATTGTGTAACTCCCCCTGCAACAGCTGAATCAAAGAGCGTGCGAGCAATTGTTCGAACCTGTACAACTGTGTGTTCCATAGCAACGCCACGTAAATAGAGCGCGTCGGCTTGATCTGCTTCTGCAAGGGGTGACCACCTCGCATATTTCTTTGCCTCAAGTGCTTGCGAGCGAACATTTGGAATATCTTCGATCAAAACTCGAGCACGAGATAACCATTTACCCGCATCGGCTTGTGAGTATCCGCTTGCGACACCTTCTGCCATCACGCCGAGTAACTCTGCAGATTTCTTGCCAAGTCGTGAAATTTGCTCAATGGTTCGACCCGCTGGCGTACTTGCATGAGAGAAATAAGAAAAGACAATTGCAACTGCTGCGCCAATAAATGTTGAAAACAAGCGAGTTTCTGCTGTGCTGCTATTAATTCCCGGGCCAATAACTATCAGCGCTGTAACTGGAACGTTAATTGATGCGACTTCTCCTAAATGCAATCCACGTGCGACAACCGAACAGAGCAATACGGTCGTTGCAACTGCGATGAAACCAAAATCAAAGTAATAAACAGTAAGAAGTGCTACTCCGCCACCTATGGCCGTACCTAAGATCTGCCCCAAGCCTTCACGGACGGACTTAAACATAGAAATTCGGACGCTTAGGCTGCAGACAATTGCTGCGACTAATCCACCGCCGTCAAATGCTAGTTCTCCTACAAACCATGCCGAACCTGCTGCAAGACTGCCAACAAGTATTTGCCTGACCCAGACAATGCGGTTGGTAAAGAGCGCGACGATACGAGAAAAGAAGCGCTTCATGTGGCAAGTCTATTGCGTTGGAATTTATTGCGAGAGAAGCTCAGATAAGAGTTGCTCAACTCGTTTCTTAATGTCATCTCGTATAACGCGCACAGATTCAATTCCTTGGCCCGCTGGGTCATCTAGTACCCAATCTTCATACCGTTTGCCTGGATAGAACGGGCATGCATCTCCGCATCCCATTGTGATTACGGCGTCAGATTCTTGTACAGCCTCTGGTGTCAATACCTTAGGAACATTATTGGAAATATCAATTCCAACTTCTTGCATAGCTTGCACAGCAATTTGGTTTATGGAATCTTTTGGAGCAGATCCGGCAGATAAAACTTCTACACGGCCTGCGCCAAGTGAGTTCATAAAACCGGCTGCCATTTGTGAACGTCCAGCATTGTGGACGCACACGAAGAGAACTGTTGGTTTAGGCGAAGACATCTTCTTCCTTCTTTTGTGCAGTCAATAGAGATGCGATTAGTACCCCTAGTACAGCTCCGATGCATTGCGCCAAGATGAACAACGGTACAGATTTCAATGAAATTCCAGAAAAAGACTCACTCAAGGTTCGCGCCAGGGTGATCGCTGGGTTTGCGAAAGATGTAGAGGATGTAAAAATATAAGCAGCACCGATCCAGGCAGGTACGACAACTGCAGCCATCGACCCACGCTTTTGATGCTGAAGAAGCAGAATGATCATAAGTAACCCGGCTGTCGCAACTACTTCTGCGAGAAAGAGATAGTTTCCACTTCGCGTATAAGTAGATTGTTCAATTGCATTTTTGTTAAACATAAGGTTTGCAAGTACGGCTCCACTGGCTGTTCCAAGTAACTGCGCGAGAACGTAGAAACCTGCTTCTTTGATTGAAATGCGCTTATAAAAAAGTTCGGCAGCTGTAACGAGCGGGTTAAAATGTGCACCACTAATTGGTGAAAAAAGTGTAATAATTATAAACAACATAAACACAGTTGTAATCGTGTTGACAAATAGTTGAATGGCAATATCTTGAGTCAGCACTGTGACCATAATTCCTGAACCAACTACGCTGGCTGCCAACAAAAGTGAGCCCAAGAATTCAGCAGATAACTTCTTTACCATTTTTTTATCCTTCGCTAGCGGATTTGAGTTGGACCAATGTTTTGGCAACTGCTCTCTGAGTGAAAGGATAAGCCTTGCGAAAAGATAACCAAGCTTTAGCGATGAATGGCGCGCGGGAAGCATCAAAGGATTCTGTTACTTGAGTCCTTTGTGGTCCAATGTTCATTAACTCGTAACGCCAAATCCATCTGCCAACATGACGCCAAGCGATTAATGAATTCTCTTGATACTCGACCACGGTATTGCCAATTCGATAATCAACACCCAAATGCATCTTCATCCTAAATTTAGAACCTAAAGCCAATTTTTCTGGTCCGCTAATATTTTCTTGAATCGTGTTCGAGCCATCAATTTCTTTATGACGTCGTGGATTTGAAAGAATCGCAAAAATCTTCTCTGCTGGAGCATCAATTAATATTCGTGCTGATTTAATATGTTTGTTGCCAGTTTCTAGAATTTCAGAGCGCACGTTTTCGCTCATTTATTTTCTCAACAAAGTAGTCAGATACGCCAAACTAAACAAGAAACCGACGGCAGCATAGGCAATCGTGAACCAACCGTATTCAGCAGGAATTAACAATGTGAGTGCGCCTAAGCCAGCTGCGGATACAACCATTATGCGAGCCGAGAAAACAACACTTGTTTCACTTCCAAAGCGAGCCACTGAGAGCATATTCCCAGTTAGCGCAATCAAAGTTATAGCAATCATGCGCATCGACCATTGCAGCGGTTCAGAGATTTCCAAATTAATTAGTTCTAAAAATGCTTTAGGAGCTACAAGTAAAAAAATTGCACTGAGGCCAAATACAGTTGATCCAAACTTTAGAATTGTTCGAAGGCGTCTGATTGTCAGAGCTGATTTCAATGCCATACCCAAATTCTAATCCCAGAAGATAAAGT
>WLRX01000102.1 GCA_009706135.1 Actinomycetota bacterium | reverse complement strand
GCAATCACATCGAAATTGCTCTTAAGGGCGTTGCAAAGAAAGATCGTTGCCAAGGTCATGCAAATGATCCAAAAGAACCAGGATTTTTGAGCAAATTATTCAGCAGCAAGAAGTAATTTCAATGACTTCTGCGGCAGAATTATGGAGAGTAAAATTAGAAGCATGGGCAATACCAAAAGAAATAATTGATCAAGCAGAAACGTCGCCTTGGATTCATCCACCTGCGATATTTCAAATTCCAGTTCATATTCAAGAATCTCCTTCCCACGATAAAGCATTAGAAGCGATGCCAGCAAATGGATCTGTTCTTGATATTGGCTGTGGTGGAGGAATTGGTGCATTTGCATTAACGGGAAAGATAAGTCGGGCTATTGGAGTTGATCATCAACAAGAGATGCTCAATATGTTCAAAGAAAATGCGGACTCACGAAATATTGCCTCATCCATTCATTTGGGCTTTTGGCCAGCCCTTGAAAAAGAAGTTGAAATTGCTGATGTAGTAGTTGTTCACCACGTTTTATATAACGTGCAGGATGTAATTCCATTTATAAAGGCATTGGATTCACATGCGAGGAAACGAGTAGTTATTGAAATACCTCAGACACATCCACTTTCCACAAGCAGTGGCGCCTGGAAACATTTTTGGAATTTAGAACGTCCAACAGATCCAACTCCACGTGATCTCATGGCAGTTCTTTCCGAGATGGGAATTGATGCACATCTTCAATTATGGGAAGGTGAAATGCGGATGGAGCAGGAAACCCCTGAAGCGATGAATGATCGACGAATCCGACTCTGTTTGCCAACTTCAAAGCTCGGTGAAGTAACCAATTACTTTAAAACCAATAAATTTCCTAAGTCTCGACCGCTTGCAACAATTTGGTGGGATAAGATTTAAAGCATGAACGACTGGATCACCGCAGTGCAAGAAGAACTTGGTGTAGATGTTTCATTTGATACTGATGCAATTTTGGATGCAGCCCGTGATGCAGCGCATGCAGTAGAACGTAAAGCTGCGCCAGTTACAACATATTTAATGGGAGTAGCTGTGGCACAAGGTGCAAACCCAGCCGATGTTGCGGCAAAGATTGAGAAGTTGGCTAAGGGCTGGCCAAGCGATAAATGATTCGAGAAGCTCACTGGGAACAAGCCAGAGGTGAGGCGTACAGTTTTTGGAAGCAATTAACTTCAGAAAAAATAAGTTTAAATCTATGTGTTGATCGCACTCTTGCAAAAGATGCCGTTGCGCTCGTAGAACTTCCTACTTATCCAACATCTGCAATGGATGGATATGCAGTGTGCGGCAAAGGACCATGGAACATTGTCGGAGAAGTAAAAGCTGGTGCCCCTATGAAAGGTAGCCTCAAAGAAGGTACTGCAGTAAAAATTGCAACAGGTGCCGTTATCCCTGATAAAACATTCGGAATAATTCGTTGGGAAATTGCAACTGTCGATGGTGAAAATTTAAGTGGCGAAGTAAAAGAAGGACAAGAGATTCGTCCAGCTGGGCTCGAAAGTAAAAAGGGTGAAGTCCTAGCAACAGCGGGAACAATTCTTAATCCAGGATTAATTGGTTTGTTGGCTGCAGCTGGCCATGACTCACTTGAAGTAGTTCGTGCACCTAAAGCCACAATAATTTTACTCGGTGATGAAATTGTTTTAGATGGCTTGCCCCACGATGGATTGGTTCGTGATGCGCTCGGGCCACAATTACCGGGATGGTTGCACAAATTGGGTGTTGAAGTAATTGCAACACATTATGTTTCAGATGAATTAGATCTTGTGATCAAAGCATTTGCCGCGGCTTCGAAAACCAGCGACATAGTCTTTACAACTGCTGGCACAGCTGAAGGGCCACGCGATCATGTTCGCGCTGCAATTGCGGAACTAAAAGGTGAGTTAATTATTGATCGTGTAAAAGTTCGTCCCGGACACCCCATGGTTTTGGCACACATCAACAAAATTCCATTTGTTGGTTTACCCGGTAATCCGCAATCAGCAATCGTTGCGCTTTTAACTCTTGGTCAACCAGTAATTGATGCACTGATGGGACGTAAAGAAGCAGAACTCCATCAGATTGTTACTAGCGATGACATAGATGTCCCAGAAGGATTTACGCGTTTAGTTCTAGGAAATATTGTTGATGGATGGTTTGAGATGGGCGAATACTTAGGATCTGCAATGTTGCGCGGACTTGCACACTCAACAGGTTTTGCCGTGGCAGATGAATCTATGGAAGAAGGAGAAATGGTGGCGTGGTTGCCACTGCCTTAACTTTATTTTTTGAAGCGACGATAAATAATTACACCAGAAATAGCTAACCCAATAACAACACCCAAGATAACGAATTGAATGTCATCGCTATCATTATCTAAGTGCTCAGGATTTTCTGGACCTTCATGCTCTTCATCTTCAGAAAGTATTGTTATTGAGTGCTGATATGCATGCGCCTGAGCTATTGGTGCAAAACTAAGAGTAAGAGCGAGTGCAACACCAGCTAGAAATTTAGGCATGTACCCAACCTAATGCTTATATGGTGGATTTGCGAGATGGACGCGATTTTGCCTTCTCGCTGAAATACATAATCCATCCGTAGAGCGCACTAATGATCAAGTAAGGCGCAACGCTGGCAAGGGCTGCAATAAAGTCGATACCAACGCGACTAAATTTGATGCCATCAGCAAGAATCACGCTCACCAAAATTGTTGTGGCAAAAGCGAGCGGTGGAGTTACAACGCTGACGTAACGAGTGCCGCTTCGACCAAAACGAATACCACCGAATACTGCAATGCACAGAACTAAACCTGTAACGATTCCTACACCACTTCGGATCCAGAGTTCAAGGAGTGTGAATAGAGCAATAAATAAGGTTTGTAATACAACAACGCCTTGTTTTTTTAATCCAGGTCCAGTTATGGCGACTCTGTTAGATGTCTGAGTGCTCATGCTTCGTCATCATCCTCTTCTGCGTCAATGTAATCAATTTCTAGTGCTGAAGATTTAATCGCGCGAACTTCATCATCGACATCTGCCAGCGCTGCAATCTTAGTACTTCCGCTAGAAACTCCTAGTTGCATCATCTTTCGAGCTGGGCGCATCACAGTTGTTTCAGCTGTTGCTATAACATCGTTAAAAGCACGTTCGGCGCTCTTGATGCGATCTCCCAAAGTTGAGAGCTTGCTATGCAACGAACCAATTCTTTTGATTAATTCGCCAGCTAAGTTTTGAATCTCAGTTGCATTGCGCGCTAAATCATTTCGGCTAAATGCATACCCAACTGTTCGCAGCAGCGCCAACATTGTTGTCGGAGTTGCAATTGTTACATTCTTTGAGAATGCTTTTTCTAGCAGTTGCGGATCAGCCTTTAAAGATTCAGAGAGGATGGATTCAAAGGGCGCGAAGAGCACGACG
>WLRX01000101.1 GCA_009706135.1 Actinomycetota bacterium | reverse complement strand
GAGTTGTGGAGTGCGTATCGTCATGTAATTACCTCAGGAATTTTTGGCGTAATAGCTGCGCAAATAATGATCATGACCCGGAGCATTTGGATCTCAGTTATTTTTCATGCGCTCACTGATTGGCCAATTGTCTTTGAAAAAGTAGTCAAAGGTGACGATGGTGGGTTAGGTAACTATGCGCCGAGTACGCTCTTTGAAAACCTTGTTAATCCCTTATCCGAATTCATAATTTATGGGCCAGTTATTCTCTTCTTGGCACGCGTTAATCGCGGTGGTTGGCCCAAGTGGATGCAGAAGATCGCACTTAAGTGGAAGTTAGTTGTTCCAGTAACAGAGAGTCATATGCTTAGCCCATGAAAGCAATCTTGATCGTGCTCGGTTTCTTGGTGATTCTGTATTTCGCTAAGGATGGATCAAGTAAGAGAAAATAAAGTTCTACTCCCCTAGGTATGCGGGGATGACGATCTCGTTGTATTGAATAAAGCCTGGTTTAAAGGGTGGATCAAAGCGACAGATTCGAGATTCATTAGAGAGTGCAATGTTTTCTTTGGCAGCTGCTGCGCGTAGTTGTGCAATCTTCTTATTTGATAACGCAGCTGTTGCTCGGCCGCGAAAAGAAAGGGCTACGCAAGTTTCAGAATCTAATTCACGCAAGATAACTTGCGGATCATTGGGATGTGGCAGGCGGCCAAAGGTGCTGCCAGATGGCATAACGAATGAGACAAACCATTCGTTTGCGTTGGTGCTATCTGCGCGTTGGGCGGCAATGACGGGTGCGGTCATGGCAATTTTCTGTGATGACTTATTGCCGGCGGAGAAGTATCTAAAGAGTGAACCAAATGCTGCCGATGTTGCAGTGGAATATTGTGCGGAGACTTTTACTTCTGCGATAACGCAAGGTTCGTATTGGCGTAATTCGAACTCCTTGTAGGTGCGTAGTACTTGGAATTCTTGTCTCTGTGTCATGTGATTAGCGTAGTGCGCTTTGCGAGATTGTTACTGTGGGTTACTTTTGTAATTAAAAAAGTAGCCCTGCGCGACGAACTGCAGGGCTACTTAGTGTGCGCACCACTGGTAGGATTCGAACCTACGACCCACCCTTCAGTCAAAAGGTTGCTCTATCCCCTGAGCTACAGCGGTACGCAATTTGGAATCTAGATTGATTGCGTACCGCGAAATTAAAAAATTTACTTAGCTGTGGATAAGAATTAAAGCGTGGCTAACTTTTCAACAACTGCATTAGCTGAAGGATTTGTCATCGCAGTGCCATCTGAAAAAACTAGAGTTGGCACAGTTCGATTACCACCATTAACTTTCTCAACAATTTCGGCAGTTCCTGGAACTTCTTCTATGTTGATTTCTTCAAAGGTGACACCAAGATCTGCGAGTTGAGATTTCAGGCGCTTGCAATACCCACACCAGCTAGTTGAATACATTACAAATGACATGGGTTATTCGAAGTCTCCGCCACGACCTGTGATCTTTTTCTTGCTCTTTGTTGGTCGCTCATATGCGACTATTAGAACAACAATTGCCAGAGCAAAAACACCGATAACAATGAACTTTTCCATATATTTATCCTAGAACTGCCCAAGTGACGAGAGCAAAGACTGCGATTCCGAGGCCGACAACCGCAACTGCAGAGAGTTTCAAGAGTTCGCCAGAATCTGCAATTTTCTTGGATAGTTTTGTTGGTTTGTTAATTTTCTTAAGGTCACTAATGAGGGACTCTGCTTCGCGGATCGCTGCGTATTGAGAGATGATGGCAAGAATTCCTGTAGCTGCTGCAACACCAATTGTTAGGTACTTGGTGGCATCGGTTGCTGTTGCAAACTTTCCGTATGCGGCCATTACAAAAACAGCGATAAGCATAAGAGTTGGTGCGATTTGAGCGTTGATGATTTGCGTGCGCTTTGTGTTCCAGAGTTCTAATAAGTCTTTCTCGTTCACGTTTTCTCCCCTTGATTAATGGACTGGTTGTATTTGATGGCGCAAGAATATAGGTTGAAAGAGTAATCGGATTGCGCGTGCTTGATCGGAGTTGAGACCAAATGCATCTGTACGGTTACCTTTTCGTTTGGCGCCAATGAAAAATATACATCGGCGTAGCAACAGCGATAGTTATGAAAGAAGTAAAAATACTCTTGATTGCTTGAATCTGATTATTTTTCTCTTGCTGGTCCAATAGTTCTTGAGATGGTGCATTCTCAGGGCTTGCATATGCGTCTATATATGCAGGATCAGGAAAGACCGAATTCATAATTGCATTAATTAGGGAAACAGTTGAAAATAGAACCACAAGTAGAGTTATTAGGCAGACCGCATAAAGATAGAGCGAACGCCAATCAATTCGATCATTGCGTGATTGCACTGCTGGGGCCTTAGCGGATTTCTTTGCAACAGCCATGGTTATCTCCTTGTGTGATTGACACTTATATATTAACTCGCAGGCAGGTTCTAAACCTTCAGGTTGATGCAGTGGCGGGGATGTAATTGAAGTTAGGCTTAGGGATGGGCTTTTTTAGGTACAACGATCCTTTGCAGCAGATGTTTGGTGCAGTGATTGCGGCGCTTATCTTCATGGCGATTCTCAAATGGGCGTTTTCTTCAAATCAAAAAATGATTGTGCTGCCGGTAAGCGCCGGCAAGAAAGATCAATATGGATTATTGATACCTATTGATTCAGCTCAGATTAAGTTAGACATCGCTTCTGCACAGAAAATATTGGCAGATTCTAAGATAAGGGCCACGGTGACAGAAACCTACGACGGCGAACAATTAATGGTCTTTGAAAAAGATTATCAAAAGGCTATGCGCGTTTTGGGACAACCGATTGAAGGAAGTTAACCTTCGATGGCGCGCAAAAATATGAAACGAATCATTTATATCCCTTTTGATCATCTGCATCGTAACTTTGGAGCGTTAAAGAGCGCCGATCCTGCTGTAGATGTGATTGCAATCGTTGAAAGTGCTCGTATGACGACAGGGCGTAATTGGCACAAAGAGCGGCTATTTTTTCTTATCTCTAGTGCCAGGCACTTCGCCCAATCTCTAGAAGAAGAGGGCTTTAGCGTTGAATACATTAAGGCTGCAACAACAGTTGATGGGCTTTCAGTAATTTCGGATAAGCACGAAGGACTTCCTATCGTTTGTGCAGAACCAAGTTCATTTAGACAATTTGAGGCGCTTAGAAAATATAACGTTTCATTTGTTGATAATGATTTTTTCCTTACTCCCCGACCATTGTTTAAAGAGTGGGCTGAAGGTCAAAAGAATTATCTGATGGAAAATTTCTATAGAAAACAACGTGTTCGCCTAAACGTTTTGATGGATGGAACTAAGCCCATCGGAGGCGAGTGGAACTTTGATAAAGAGAACCGTCTACCACCACCAAAGAAATACGAAGGTCCTGAGTATCTAG
>WLRX01000100.1 GCA_009706135.1 Actinomycetota bacterium | reverse complement strand
CCTTCCCAGCGATATGGGTAGGCCATTGGCATGCGATAAATTTCTGGAGTAAATGGACCGAAGCTATCTTTGTAAGGCATATTTTTTGCAGTCATACCCATAGTCAGGTTTGTACGACCGTGATAGCCATGTTCGAAGACAACAATTGCTTGACGCTTTGTGAATGATCGTGCAATTTTGACCGCATTTTCAAGTGCCTCGGCACCAGAGTTAAGAAGCACAGATTTCTTTGCAAACTTTCCAGGTGTTAAACGGTTAAGTGCTTCGCAAACTTCGATGTAACCAAGATAAGGCGCAACCATAAAACAAGTATGAGTAAATTCAGCTACTTGTCGTTGAACATTTTCAACAACGTGTGGTGCACTATTTCCAACGTTTACAACAGCGATACCTGCGCCGAGATCAATAATGTGATTTCCATCGACATCTACCAAGATTCCACCAGCTGCTCGTTCAATAACGGCTGGCATCGACATGCCAAGTGATGCTGAAACTGCTGCGGCTCTGCGAGCAATAATTTGCGTCGATTTTGGTCCTGGGATCGCAGTAATGACTTTACGTTTTTGTTCAACTGGCGTAATTGGTGTACTCATTTCCCCAGTCTACTTTGGCCATGAGAAGATATCCACATGAGAGACCTGGTGATTCTTGGTTCGACAGGTTCCATTGGTCTTCAGGCCCTCGAATTAGTCACTGCTCACCCAGGAAAATTCCGGGTTGTTGGTATTACTTCCGCTGGAAATAATCCAAGTGCGTTAATTGAACAAGCCAAAAAATTTGATGTTGGAGTTGTGGGGACAATCCATAATGCCGAACTCATACGCGAGGCATTACCAGCTGTAACCGTCATTGATGGAGCCGATGCAGCGGCGCAGGTTGCTTCAATCACATGCGATGTAGTTCTCAATGCCATAACTGGCTCTATTGGATTAGCCGCCACATTGAGTGCTCTTAAAGTTGGAAATCGATTGGCACTTGCAAATAAAGAGTCACTTGTGGCTGCAGGTGATCTGGTTATGTCACTCGCTAAAGAAAATCAAATTATTCCTGTTGATTCTGAACACAGTGCATTATGGCAATGTCTTATGTCGGGCAAAATCAGTGAAGTTTCTAAGTTAATTCTTACAGCATCGGGTGGTCCATTTCGTGAGAGAAAAGACTTAACTTCGGTTACGGTGGATCAAACCTTGGCGCACCCAACGTGGTCAATGGGTCCCGTTATTTCTGTAAATTCAGCAACATTAGTTAATAAAGCACATGAAATTATTGAAGCCCACTATTTGTATCAGATGGAATATTCTCGAATAGAAGCTGTTATTCACCCAGAATCAGTAATCCATTCAATGGTGGAATTTATTGACGGTGCCACTATTGCTCAGGCAAGCCCACCAAATATGAAAGGCCCTATTGCATATGCAATTAATTGGCCTGATCGCTTAAAGTTTGCAACTCCAGCAATGGATTGGAAACTCAAGCATTCATGGAATTTCGAACCTGTAGATCATGAAAAGTTTCCTGCAATTGAATTAGCCAAGCGCTGCGGCGAACTTGGTGGAGGTCTGCCGGCAATTTTTAATGCTGCAAACGAAGTTGCAGTCCACGCTTTCCTGAAAGGCTCTATATCATTTACTTCAATTATGGAGTGCGTAGAGCAAAGTGTTCAACGCCTTGGAGGATCATCCCCAAGTGCGCTTCGAGACTTAAGTGATGTCAGCGCTATAGAGCAGGATGCGCAGACAGTTGCCCGAGAAGTATTAGAACGAATGGTTTCTTGATGAAAATTGTTGGAATTTTAGCTTTTGTAATTGCACTCCTTCTTTCGGTAATGATTCACGAGTTTGGTCACTTCATCACAGCTAAAAAATATGGCATGCGAGTGAGCGAATTCTTCCTTGGCTTTGGCAAAAAAATGTGGTCTTACACACGCGGTGAAACTGAGTTTGGAATCAAAGCTATTCCTGCAGGAGGTTACTGCCGTATTGAAGGCATGACCGCAACTGATGAGATGCCGCTCGGTGAAGAATCACGAGCGTTTTACAAAGCTAATTCAGGCCGCAAACTTATTGTCCTTGGCGCAGGTTCATTTTTGCATTTTGTTTTAGGATTCATAATTTTGCTTGTAATTTTTGCAGCCATTGGAACCGCAAAACCAAACTCTACAATCACCCAAATTTCACCGTGTGTTCCTAAAGTAAATGCAGCATGCACTGATTCTGATCCAAGATCACCAGCACAGATGGCTGGATTACAAGTTGGCGATGTCATAACTTCACTGAACGGAATACCCGTTAATAACTGGGCCACAGATGTTGAAGTTATTCGATCTTCAGCGGGTAAAGAACTCATCATTGAGATTAATCGAAACGGGCAAATGCAGACATTTTCAGTAATCCCTGCAACAAGAGTTATTGAAGGTAAGAATTATGGATTTCTTGGAGTAGTAAATGGCTCTGAGCTAGTCAAAGATGCACCCTTCACATCAATAAAAAATTCAGCACTAGTGTCATGGGATTTTATGGCTAGCAGCGTGAAAGCAATTATCTCGTTGCCATCTAAAATCCCAGCACTGTGGGGTGCCACGGTATCCGGAACAGAGCGAGATCCAAATGGGCTTGTTGGAATAGTTGGTGTTGCGCAAGTTTCCGGACAAGCAGTTAGCTCTGAAGGTTTAAGCACTGCAGAAAGAATTCAAACATTTTTATTAATCATTGCTAGTTTAAATTTCTTTGTGGGAGTGTTTAATTTGCTTCCAATACTTCCATTAGATGGTGGACACATGGCAGTGGCAATAGCCGATGAAATTCGTGCACTCTTTGCCCGCATTCGTGGAAGGGCTCGCCCGGAAGGAATTAACGTCAATAAGTTGGCACCTGTGACGATGTTTGTCTTCATTGTGCTTGCAGCTTTGACAGTTCTGCTCTTAGCCGCAGACATTGTCAATCCTGTGCAAGTGAATTTGTAACGCTCATGTCGCAACTTAAAAAGAATTAGGGCAGAATAAAGACATGGTTGATCTCGGAATTCCATCAGCGCCACCGCCAACCCTTGCACCTCGTCGCAAAACAAAGCAATTGATGGTTGGAAAAGTTGGCGTTGGAAGTGATTCTCAGGTTTCAGTGCAATCTATGTGCACCACTTTGACAGCTGATGTAAATGCAACACTTCAACAAATTGCCGAACTCACTGCATCAGGTTGCCAGATTGTTCGAGTTGCTGTTCCAAGTCAAGATGATGCAGATGCTTTAGCTCAAATTGCTAAGAAATCCCAAATTCCGGTGATCGCAGATATTCATTTTCAACCTAAATATATCTTTGCTGCAATTGATGCTGGTTGCGCAGCTGTTCGCGTTAATCCTGGCAACATTAAACAATTTGATGACAAAGTTAAAGAAGTTGCTAAGGCTGCGGGAGACGCAGGAATCCCTATCCGTATCGGTGTAAATGCTGGTTCT
>WLRX01000010.1 GCA_009706135.1 Actinomycetota bacterium | reverse complement strand
GCCTTCTTGTGGCTTCTCTTTTGCTGTATCTGGGATAACAAGACCTGAGGCAGTCGTTGTTTCAGCCTCGTTAGCCTTTACAACAATGCGATCTTCAAGCGGCTTAATGGCTACAGCCATGGGTATAACTCCTTTATTTTGCTACGGATGGGTCCAAAGCCGCGATTAGCAGACTCGACCCTTGAGTGCTAACGCCAAGAATACGGGTGGCTATTCCCGCTGCGCAAATTGGATTAATTCACGCTTACAGCCGTGACAGAAAGGCTAGACGAGGCACTGAAATCGACCGACGATGAAGCACGACCTGCGCTGCTCATAAGAGAGCCAAGGGCTGCGACCATCGCTCCATTATCGGTGCATAGGCCAGGCGAAGGGATCCGTAAATTCACTCCAGCTTTTTCGCATTTCTGTTTGGCCAATTCTCGAAGCCGTGAA
Organism: Actinomycetota bacterium; assembly: GCA_009706135.1. Lineage (GTDB taxonomy): Bacteria > Actinomycetota > Actinomycetes > Nanopelagicales > Nanopelagicaceae > Planktophila. Next base: position 13,921 of record WLRX01000010.1, on the reverse strand, counting down.
TTAGCAGCAACGCCGCCAGCAATAACAAGGTTTTCTATACCAGTGGCTGTGCAGGCAGCAAGTGATTTTTGCACAAGCACATCGACAATTGCTTCTTGAAACGATGCAGCAACATCTGCTTTTTTGTATTGAGGAGTCGATTCCAAATAGCGAGCAACTGCTGTCTTGAGTCCCGAGAAAGAAAAGTCATAGGGACGTGTGCGCCAATCTTCTGCTTGTGTTAATCCGCGCGGAAAGTTAATTGCGTTGCTGTCACCACTTTTTGCTTCCAGATCCACTGCAGGTCCCCCAGGGAAACCTAATCCCATCACACGTGCGATTTTGTCGAATGCTTCACCAGCTGCATCATCCATGGTTGAACCCAAGGAAGTTACCGATGATGTGATGTCATTGATTTGCAAAATAGATGAATGTCCACCACTAACAAGTAATGCAATCGTTGGATCAAGTGGATCATCATGAGTTAAGTAATCAACACTGATGTGGGCAGATAAGTGATTTACGCCAAAAATTGGTTTATCAAGGGCTAATGCAATAGCTGCAGCTGTTGATGTTCCGACTAATAAAGCACCCACAAGTCCTGGTCCTGCGGTTACTGCTATTGCATCAAAATCGCTAAGTGAAACTTTTGCACTTTTTAGGGCACGATCTAACGCCGGAATCATTGCTTCAAGATGTGCCCTGCTTGCGATTTCTGGAACAACGCCACCAAAGCGAGCATGCTCTTGGACACTTGATGCAATTTCATTTGCTAATAACGTTCGACCTCTAACGATTCCAATGGCAGTTTCATCGCAAGAGGTTTCGATTCCAAGGACCAGGGGCGCGCTCATGACAAGACCTTTTTCATGACATGAGCATCAAGACCTGGACCGTAATAATTCTTGCGAGTATTAATTATTGAATAACCTAATGATTCATAGAGTGATATCGCAGAAGAATTGTTAACACCCACTTCAAGCATCATTGATGGAGCTACGCGCATTGAAGACCACTTTTCAAGTGAATCCATAAAGTGACGAGCGATGCCCCGTCTGCGTGCTTCAGGAAGAACCGCAACTGTTAAGACATCAGCATCTACTCCGGATGCAACAACCATGACTCCTGCATATCCCACTATCTGCTTATCTGAATCTAGAGCTACCAAAAAATAGCGAGTCTTTGGGATTCCAGAAAACTCTTCCTTAAATTGACCCATTGACCAAGGAGTGTCAGCGAATAATGTGCGCTCCATCGAAACTAAGACTGGAAGATCCAACGGCATTGCTTCACGATAATTTATATCCATCATCGCTCCAGGGTTGGGACTGCATCGGGACGTCGTAAATACATGGGTTCATCTACGCGAGCTAGCAAGTGAAATACCGATACATCTGGATAGGAAACCTCTGCCGATAATCCATATTTATGTGCGCCCTCACCAACAAATAATTTGCCAATAACTTCGGCAGGTTTATTCACATGTGGTCCATCTACTCTTTTGCCACCTTCATATTTTGCCCAGTAAATTTCCTTGCGACGTGCATCAGTTGCGGCAGTATATTCAGATGCTTTACACACAATTGCATCGAGTGAACATACGCCAGTGACTTCTAGGTTTCTTGCCCATGCAAATGCTTGTGCAAATGCAATTCCTGCACGTAAACCTGTATATGGCCCAGGTCCCATTCCAACGATTACTTGAGATATTTCATTATTTATAGCAAGGGCTTTCTGCACTAAACGTGGAACCGCTTCGGCATGAGCAGTTGCCCCATCTTCGTAGGCAGACCAGATTAATTCGTTATCTACTATTAACCCCACGGATGTGCGAGATGTTGAGGTATCAATCGCCAGTAATGCGCTCATGCAGAAAATCCTGCCCATCGTTGGCCCACGCAATTAAAAGAAACACTTCGTACTTCTTGGCTTCTATCAATTGTTATTTCTAATCTTTGATCAGAAAGTCTTGCAGATTCTGCTCCACCCCATTCAACGACCGTAACGCAATTTTCTCGATCAGAATCTAAGTCCAGATCATCTAAAAACAATGCAGCTTTACTTGAATCTAATAATCGATAGACATCAACGTGTATCAACGGTAGTGGTGCTTGATAAACCCTAGAAATAACAAATGTTGGAGAAGTGACACCTTCAATTCCCAGTGCCTGCGCAATTCCTTGTACTAATACTGTTTTGCCAGCACCTAAATCTCCATTGAGCAAAATTAAATCACCAGCTCGTAATTGGGTGCCAATTTTTGCGCCGAGCTCGAACATCTCTGTAGCACTTGATATCTTCTTCATAATTATCGAAAGTTTAGCGTCAAAAGCAAAGGGCCCCAGGTTAACTGGAGCCCTTTGCGTTTGAACCGCTAATTTTTAGCGATCAGCAAACATCAATTCAGGTTTGTAATCTGGATCAATGAATATGTTTGGGTTCTTCTTAAATGCAGCCTCCGCAGTTTTTACTGAAGGCAATTTGCCAGTTTTACCTGCTGTTGCAAGCATTTTGGCAATGATAAGAAGGTCCTTGTTGGTATACATAAAGTGGCTTGTGCCAGTTGTTGGTAGTGCCGGTGTTACTGGCTTACCTGCAGCATCAAACTTTGTGTATGTATCCGGTGGCTTGTTCCAAATGTTCAGTAGTAATCCAGGCTTTGCTTTACCTGACTTTACATTGGATGCATACAAATCCTTGAACTTCTGAATGAATCCACCAGGAGTCACTTGATCAGCAGTCTGAGAGATTGTAATTGTTGGAACAGTAATTTTACCTGAGTAATTTGCTTGCTTATTTTTGATGCAATCAAGTGCAGCAGGTGTTCCCGTTACGCGAGGTGCAGCTGGGTTCATCTTGTTCAGATAAGCCAGCATTCCAGCTGTCGCTGTTTTGCCGCTGAGTCCAGCTGCATAAACATCTCCATTGTCACCAAGACGTAGCGCGTAATCTGTTGCAGTGTTATCGAAAATTACTCCACCACATCTAACTTCAGCGTCATAGTTTCCAATGAGTGCTAAAGCAAGTGCCGTGAATGCATTTTCGAAGACACCAAGTGCCGGACTAATTGCTAATCCAAATGAAGTTTCAAGTGGACCTGCTGGACCAGATGATGCGTCATACGTATTTGATTGAACTGGTACACCGGCAAGTAGTCCAATTAATAGCACTGCGCTACGAACAGGAATTGCTTTAAGTGCATCCGGAACCTTAGAAGATTCTGGCCAGGTAGGTGAAATTGGATTAGCTGCAATAGCTGCCTGAATTGTTCCAAAGGCTGTTAAGACCTTTGTGATATCTCCCATGTATTCCATGTATCCGGCAGTACCCGCAGAATATCCATTGCCCTTAATCGTTGGATCAAAGAGCGTTTTAAACATCCACAGGAAGTCATTTGCATATGTGTACTGAGAGTTAGCAGAACCGGCCATGTGCAGATTTGCTACAGCATCAATAACATCATATTTCTCAGATAGAGATTGAGAGATGTGGCCGCCCAGTGAGTCTCCCCAAGAAACTACCTTCTTGATTGTTGGGAATTTCGAGCGAGCTTCAGTTATGAGAAGACGGTTTGCCTTTACTGCTTCTGGAATTGACCATCCCTGTGTAGAAACTCCTGAACCTGCAACTGCGTAGCCTTGCTTAAGCAGTGCCTGGGCAATTGTTTCTGCATCCGCTGCAGTACGACCTGGCGCAACTTCTGGAGCCATGTTAACAACGTATCCATCTGGACGAATTACTGGAATCTTTGGCAAGTTGTGATTTCCACGAATTCCATGACTATACAAATACATCATGCCGTTGAACTTTGAAGGCATGCGAAATTCGTACTGTGATCCCTGTGCATCGGTACCCGTACATTTTTGGTAAGAAACGCTCTTACCTGCAGATGTGAAGGATTCCTTTGAACACTTTGTACTTGCGTTCGCTGTTGTAGGAATAGCTACTGCAAGCGTAGTTACAAGTGCAGTAACAACCATCGTTGCTAGGGTCTTATTTATTTTTATATTTTTCATGAGTTTGTTGGTATCCCATTCTTAGGCAATGAAGGACGTTTGAATGTTGATGGTGTAATCGGCCCTGTTGTTGAATCTGTTGTGACAACAGACAACATTCCACCGAATGGTTTCAATTCACCCTTCGCGTTGAGTTGACCCATCCAGTAACCGTTATAGCCGATGTGGCTTGTAGCTGAGTAATTGAGTGGGACAAGAGCTGCGCTAGCAAATTTGGAACCCTTGCTTTCGATTGCCTTGATGAGTCCAGCACGCGTCAGATTTTTGCCAGCCGCACGTAGAGCTTGCACCGTCAGTAATGCGGAGTTCATACCTTGCAAAACGACGTTATCGAATGAGACACCAGGGTTGTACTTAGCATTAATTTTACTAAATGCCTTTACGTACTCATCTGTTGTGTCTTTAGCATCTGGGAAGAAGCTAGCAGCGACAACACCATCTATCGTTGTGGCTTTTACTCCAAGTGCTAAAAGAGTGTTGGAATCTCCACCGACAGATCCTGCAATCCAAGTAAATTTGCTTACAAGATTCAGAGATTCAGCTGCCTTGAAAATAAGCGCTGTTACATCTGTTGTTCCGAAGAGAATAACAACAGGCTTGCCAGGAATGGCACTTAAGCCAGTTAGAAGAGCCTTGGCGCGCGCATCTGTCATCGAACTCTGTGGATATAAAGTTTTCGAAGTAAGCGTAAGAGCGCCTGCAGCGAAACCATTTACTCCATCGACACCAAATTCATCATCTTGGGCTACGAGAGCAACGGCTTGTCCAGGGAACTTATCCTTTACGAATTTGGAAATAATTTTGGCTTCCATCGCATAACTTGGAAGAACGGTAAAGGTTGTTGGGTACTTGGTGCGATTTCCAAATCCACTAAAACCTGTATTTACAAATAGATCAGGAACTTTCTTTGTTGCAAGCGAGGCTGCTGCGTACGCCTTTGAGTGCGTCGCTGTTCCGAGAGCTGCAACGAGTGCGAAAACGCCATCCTTGAGCACAAGGTTTGTAGTCTGAGTTGCAGCCAAGGTAGGAAGGTACTTATCGTCGCGAACTACTAGCTTAATTTTGCGACCGTACACTCCACCATTTGCATTGATGAAATCAAAATAAGCTTTCATCGCTCCAGGAATTTTGCCGTAAGAAAGAGCAGCAGTTCCTGTTAATGGAGTAGAAATTCCTAGCTTTATTTCTTTCGAAGTCAAACCTGGTTCGGCAGCTTGTGCTGGAACAGTGGTAAGTACCATTGCTCCGAGTGCAACAACCGATGAAACGATGGAGAAACGTTTCATGCGAGTATTTCTGATCATGTATTTCCTTCCGTGTGTTATCTGAGGGTTCTTGCTTAGTGGTGCTTTTTAAAAGTGTGCAAAAGAGTTCCTGGTCCATTTGGTGCAAATAGCACTGCCAAGATCAGCAGCGCACTCACCAAGAAACCAGGCAAGGTTGCAGTGAATCCTTCAGAACCTCCGATTCGGGTAACGAGTGAATCGGCTATCTCAGGGATTGCCACCAAAACCAACCCCCCTAGCATCACACCTCGGAGGCTATACACGCCAGTAACTACGGCGCCCGTCAGCAAAGAAAATGAGAGGCTGAGCGGGAAAGCGCTGGGTGAAACCCCGCTTATGAGCATGACTAGAAGGCCTCCAGCCAACCCAGCCATTCCTGAACTGATGGCAAAGGCTAGGACCTTGAGGCGCCCCGTGTTGAGTCCTGCCAGAGCCGCCGCTGTTTCATTATCTCGAATTGCTCGGAAAGTGCGTCCGTATCGTGAGGAAACAAAATTAGAAATAAGCCAGAGCATTATTAAAACCGCAAGAGTTGAAATCCAGAAAAACCATTTGTACTGAGAAAAATTTTCACCAAATCGCGCCGGCGGCAAACCAACGTCGAATACCACTCCTTGTTCGCCACCAAGAATTGGAAACTGATTAGCCAACGTTGGTAATGAAACTGCTAGTGCCAAAGTGGTGCCAGCTAAGTAAGGGCCTGATAATCGAGCGACACCAAATCCGAGCAAAAGTCCAAATAATCCTGCAACAAAAGTTGCAATAACTAGTGCAATTGCAGGATGTAAATGCAAGTTATTAATCGAAAGTGCGCCAGCGTATGCACCTACGGCCATTAAAGCACTGTGACCTAAAGAGAGTTGACCGGAATATCCGGTAAGCAAAATGATTGAAGCTATCGCTAGCGCATACATCGCAACGAAAGAACCTTGGTACTGGCGCAATTCTCCAATGCGATCGCCAATTAACAATAAAGCCCAGCCGATTGCAATAAAAAATATTGTTCGTTTCTTGGAAGGAGTCAGTTTAAGCATTAATCTCGCCGACCCTTCTTCTTTGAGAATATTCCTGCTGGTCTAATCAATAAAACCACGATAAGCATGATGAAAGCCATTGGGAAAACCAGTTTTTCACTGACGTAACTTGTTGCAAAACTAATTGCGAATCCCAGAAGCATTGCACCAGCAACTGCTCCAAATAAACTCTCGAGCCCGCCAATTACTGCAGCCACGAAACCAAATACGAGCAGTACATCCATCGCATTTGGATAAAGATAAGAAGAAGGTATGTAAAGCATTCCAGCTAATCCACCAGCTGCACCAGCAAGTGCCCAGCCAAGAGTTCTGATGAAATCAACTTTAATTCCAGATAATCTTGCGATCTCTGGTGAGTGAGCCGACGCGCGAAGCGCCAAGCCAATATTTGTTTTTTGAAATAGCAGAGTTAGTAGCAGCATGCTCACAGTGGCAAAGACAACAACTAAAAGATTAAATGGACTAAATGCAATTACTCGATCAAATAGCGTGTATCCATCAGTAGAAACTGGCGCCGCCAGTGATTGATAGGTCAATCCCCACTTAAACCCAATAATTGATTGAATAATTCCAAGCAAACCTAGCGTTGCAACCACTGGAGCAATCATCAAAATTGGTCCACTTTGAATTCTCTTAAAAATTGGTCGCATGAAGAATCTGTCGATTACTGCTCCAAGGAGTGCGCCAAAAATCATCGCTGCAACTACACCCACCCAAAATGATCCGGTGCGCACTGTGACTTCATATCCAATATAGGTAGAGAGAACAGCTTGACCCGCTTGTGCAAAGTTAATGATGCGAGTTGATCGCCAGACAAGAACCAGTGCTGTGGACATTAACGCATAGATTGCACCTGTTGTCAGAGCTGTAAGAATTGCTGTGATTAGTTTTATCATTTAGTACCCCAAATAAGCAGTGCGCACTGCTGGGTCTTTGAGCAAATTTTCTGCACTATCAACTGCAACAACACTTCCTAAATTTAGGACGACTCCTTCATCAGCAATGGCAAGTGCTCCCATCGCATTTTGTTCTACAAGAACAACAGTCAGATTCATTGTCGTTACGAATTTTCTAATTGTCTGAAAAATCTGATCAATTATCAGCGGTGCAAGACCGAGAGAAGGCTCATCCAAAAGCAATAACTGAGGACGTGCGACAAGGGCGCGTCCGATTGCCAACATCTGACGTTCACCACCAGAGAGTGAGCCACCAGATTGAGACATGCGTTCGCCTAAAATTGGAAAAAGTGAAAGAACTTCTTCTGTTGCTGCAGCAACATCTTTTTTGTCTTTGCGCCATAATCCAGTTAGCGCCAGATTCTCTTTAACAGTGAGCTCTGCAATAACTGATTTGCCATCAGAGACGTGCATGATTCCTGCTCGAGCTAAATTTTCTGGGCGTTTGCCGACGATTGATTCACCATTCCATGTTGCTCTTCCAGATTTAATCTCTTTTAATCCAGATAGCCCCCGCAGCAGAGTTGTTTTTCCAGCACCGTTTGCACCGATAACTGCTGCCAAATTACCTGTCGGAACCGTAAATGAGACGGAATTAATCGCACGTATTGCACCGTGATCTATTGTGAGATTTTCTACTACAAGAGTCATGCGTGTGCTCCGAGATACGCTGCAACAACATCTGGATTGCGTCTAACCGATTCAACGTCGCCCGAAGCGATCACTTGCCCAAAATTTAATACATAAAGTCGGTTACACACTGACATAACCACATCCATGTGATGTTCTACCAAAATAACTGAACACTGGGATGACAGATTGTGAATTAGTGAGTTCATCCATTCAATATCTTGCGGGCCTAATCCGCCAGCAGGCTCATCAAGTAATAAAATTCGAGGCTCGCTAATGAGTGCACGTGCAATGGCGACTCTCTTAGTTACTGGATAATCGAGAGTATCTGCACGGCGATTTGCTAAGCCCGTTGCATACACGCGCTCTAGAGCTGTCATTGCGCGCGCTTTTAATTTCGATTCATCTTTTGCACTTAGTCCTAGGGCTGCAGAAATTAATCCGCTGCGAGCGAAGTTAGATCCACCAATCATCACATTTTCTAAAACACTTAACTCAGGGAAGAGTCCAACTCCTTGAAGTGTGCGAGAGATTCCAAGATCTATGAGTTCGTAGGGTTTTGGCCACTCATGCTGCGTTCCATTAATTTCTAAAACACCACTATCAATTTCTACAAGTCCAGAAAGAGCATTAAATAGAGTTGTTTTGCCCGCACCATTTGGACCGATTAGCCCGATGACTTCATTCTTATTTATCTCAATCGATACTTTGTTAAGCGCTTTGAGACCTCCGAAAGATATCGAGAGGTCTTTAATGCTTAACAACTGTGAATTAGTACTCATGAGATTGGTAGATTCTAGGCACACGGGGCCCAATTCGGGTGACAATCTCATAATTTATGCTCGAACTTGCGCGTCCCCAATCATCTGCGGTGTATTCGCCATGAGAACCATCACCAAAAACAATTACCCAATCCCCTGACTGTGCAGTGCTAACTGAACCCAGATCTACAACAAACTGATCCATGGAAACTCGACCAATTATTGGCGCTTTCATACCCTTTATAAACACTCCTGCGCCTTGCGCAATACGAGGAATTCCATCTGCATATCCCATTGCAACTACACCAAGTTTTGTCTCTGATTGTGTAATTGCACTTGCTCCGTAACCGACAGGTGAATGCGCCGGAACGCTTTTTACAAGATGAAGTTTTGCACGTAGTTGCCCAATGGGACGTAACCCTAATTCCCTGCTTGTGCCTAAATGCGTGAGATCTGGAGTCAATCCATACATGGCGATTCCCACTCGAACCATGTTGAAATAGGAAGTTGAATCTTTAATCGTTGCAGCAGAATTTGCCAAGTGTTTAATTGGTGGATCTATTCCAAAATCGTGCAGCTCCTGCACCATCTTCTTGAAGCGTTGAAGTTGGTCAGTATTTTGTTTTTCACCAGGTTCATCCGCTCGTGCAAAGTGAGAAAAAATTCCAATAACATCTAGTCGAGAAAAATCTTCCTTGAGTAAATCTCTCCACTCATCCAGGAATCCCCCACGAGTCATTCCGGTATCCACTTCGATGTGAATACGAGCTCGCTTGCCCACTCTCTTTGCAGATTCACATATCTCGCGGAAACCTTTAATACTTGAAACTCCGATATCAATATTGTGTGTTATGGCAGATTCAAAATCTGAACCAGGAGAAACGAGCCAAGCAAGAATTGGTGCCTCGACTCCGTTTTCTCGAAGAGTGATTGCTTCTTCTAGTAGTGCAACACCTAACCAAGATGCACCTGCATTTAGAGCTGCATGTGAAACACGAATAAGACCGTGACCATATGCATCAGCTTTTACGACAGCCAATATATCTACAACGCACTCTTTTTTCAGGCGTGAAATGTTTGAGTTTAATGCACTGAGATCTATGAGAAATTCTGCGCGGTCGCTCATGGTTTTTCCTCGATAACAACTATTGCCGAGGCAATTCCACCATCATGCGAAAGTGAAAGATGCACACGTGAACCACTTATTAACTCTGCAATTTCACCACGGAATAGAAACTCTGGTTTTCCACTCTCTAAATTAATCACTTCGGCTTCGTGCCAATGTAATCCGTGGCCAGCGCTGAGAGCTTTTGCCAGCGCTTCTTTAGCTGCAAATCGTGCAGCGAGGGATGGAAGATTCTTTGTTCGTTCTGATTCTGTAAATAATTTCTCACTCAAGCCAGGTGTTCGCTCAAGGGATTCTTTAAATCTTTCGATGTTGACTACATCGATTCCCACGCCCTCAATCATTTAGCAATAGTAATAAGAACTATGAGAGTTGGCTATTAGAAGTAACAAATCGATCGATTGCGATGACCATAACAAGTAAGGCTGCGCCAATAAATAAACCACCAACTAAGTCAGAGAGCCAGTGAGTATTTCTAATGAGTGAGACCACACACACGCTTACTGAAATGAGTGCTACTCCAGCGCTAGCAAGGCGCCCACGATAACGATCTACATGGGCATATCTATAAATTAAATAAGCCAGCACTCCCCAGGAAAGAATGGCATTGGAAGCGTGCCCACTCGGATATGAAAGCCCACCTGCATAAATGAGATCTACATTTAATAGTGGTTTTGTTCTACCAATTAATAATTTAGCAAGTCCAACAATTAAGTTAAGCACAATGATTGACAGAATCGCCAAATTGAGTGGACGCCAAGTTTTAAAGCGTCGCGCAATATAAATTGCGGCAACCAGAAGCGCAGTAGCTGTAAGGCCACGTAGTCCTAGATCATCAATTCGCATCAGAATAAAATCGATCCATGGTGCAAAGTCAATTCGTTTAGCATTAGCGATTCTTGCATCAAGTGCAATGAGCGGACCATTTGTTATTACCTGTTGGGTGACAACGATAAAACCGACAAAAAACAGGGATGACCACTTCACTGCTCGAATCATTTGTTTTCTGCGTATTGAAGGCACTTATTCCACCGTTACAGATTTAGCCAAATTTCGTGGCTGATCCACATCGCTTCCACGAGCAACTGCGATTTCATATGCAAAGACTTGTAATGGCACTGTTGCAAGAATCGGTTGAAAAAGAGGATTTGTTACAGGAATACGAATGACATATTCGGCTCCGACAACATTAGCCCCTTCTTCTGCAATCACAATGACGCGCGCACCACGTGCTTTAACTTCTTGAATATTGCTCGCCATTTTTTCATCGAGTGAATGTTCGTGACCTGCGGGTAAAATCGCTATTACTGGTGTAGCTGAAACTGAATCAATCAGTGCTATTGGACCGTGCTTGAGTTCGCCCCCTGCAAATCCTTCTGCGTGAATATAAGCCAACTCTTTTAACTTTAATGCGCCTTCTAACGCAACGGGATAACCGATATTTCTACCAAGAAAGAGAATTGTGTTTGCATCAGCAAATTTACGTGTGAGCGCACGAAGCGGTTCGACCGTTTCAAGTATTTGCTCAATCTTTCCTGGGAGTTCGAGCATTTCATTGTAAAGATCAGCTACTTGATTATCACTTAATGCTGATCGAACTTGGGCCAAATGCAAACCAATTAGATACACGGCCACAATTTGCGTCAGCAGAGCCTTTGTTGAGGCAACTGCGATCTCTGGACCAGCGTGGGTATAAACCACTGCATCTGATTCACGGGGAATAGTTGAACTATTTGTATTACAGATTGCTAAAACTCGAGCCCCCGCAGCCTTTGCGTGACGAAGCGCCATTAATGTATCCATTGTTTCACCAGATTGTGAGATAGCGATAACCAGAGTGTTTTTATTAATTATTGGATCTCTGTAGCGATATTCACTTGCAATCTCAACTTCAACTGAAATTTTTGCCCATCTTTCAATTGCATACTTTGCGATCATTCCCGCGTGATACGCCGTACCGCAGGCTATAACAACTATCTTCTCTAAAGATTTAATTTCTGCTGGCGTTAAATGAATTTCATCGAGCAATATCTGTTTGTTATCACTTAAGCGTGCAATTAAGGTATCGGCTACTGCTTTTGGCTGTTCAAATATTTCCTTAAGCATGAAGTGCGCGAATCCACCTTTTTGTGCCGCACCTGCATCCCACGTTATTTCATATTCTTTGGGGGTAACCGATTTGCCATCTAAGTCTGTAATTGAAACACTCGTAGGAGTCAGAGTGACAACCTGATCTTGCCCCAATTCGATAGCACGTTTTGTGTACTCAATAAATGCGGCAACATCTGATGCCATAAAGTTTTCATTCTTGCCCAAACCCACAACAAGTGGTGAATTTCGACGGACTCCGACAATCACATCTGGAGTATCAGCGTGAATCGCAACAAGTGTGAATGAACCACGAAGGGACTTAACTGCTTCGCGCATAGCAGCTGACAAATCTCCAGCGTGTTTCTTCCTTAAGTCGCTGAGCAAATGTGCAACCGATTCAGTATCGGTATCAGATGAAAAAGTATGACCTTTATTTTCCAGTTCGGCTTTTAACTCGGCGTAGTTTTCGATAATTCCATTGTGAATGACCGCTAACTTTCCATCGTTATCAACGTGTGGATGCGCGTTGCGATCGGTTGGTCCGCCATGAGTTGCCCACCGGGTGTGCCCAATTCCTGAATGCGCGGTTGGAATTGATGAAAGTGATTGTTCTAAGTTAGTTAATTTGCCTGCTCGTTTTTCGATAAACAGTTGATTTGGTGTACCCAATGCAATGCCTGCAGAGTCATAGCCGCGATATTCAAGGCGTCGTAACCCTTCGATTAAGGGCGTGATTGCATTTTGTGGCCCCGTATAACCCACAATTCCGCACACGTGCCTACCTCAATTCTTCTTTAACAATTTCGGCAAGTTTTTCGGCAATTTCTTTGGCGATGTTATCACTCTGGGCTTCTACCATGACTCGAACAAGAGGTTCTGTACCAGATGCGCGTAAAAGTATTCGCCCTTCTTCCCCAAGCTCTGCTTCATACTTTGCAACTGCTGCTTTTATAGGAGTTGATGAATCAAGTTTTGCTTTGAAAACTCCCGAAACATTTATTAAAACCTGTGGGAATCGATTCATAATTTTCGATAATTCTTGGAGAGATTTCTTTGAACGAGCCATCTCTGCAATTAACTGGAGCGCGGTCAGAAGTCCATCACCTGTGCCGGCGAATTCGCGCATAATAATGTGGCCAGATTGTTCCCCGCCTAATGTGTAATTATTTTCCAGCATGTTTTCAAGTACATAGCGATCGCCTACTGCTGTTTTAACAACATTGATTCCGGCTTCCTTCATCGCGATGAGAAAACCGAGGTTGCTCATAACGGTGGCAACAACTGTTGCTTCATTGAGCTTTCCGCGAGATTTAAATCCCTGCGCCAAGATGGCCAAAATAAAATCGCCATCAATAATATTTCCAGCGGCATCAATTGCGAGACAACGATCAGCATCGCCATCGTGGGCAATGCCAATATCAGCCTTGTTTTTAATTACCGCTTCTCGCAGAAAATCTAGATGAGTCGAACCCACACCATCGTTGATATTGAGACCATCTGGTTTGTTGGCAATAGCAACAACAGTCGCACCTGCCTTTTCAAGAGCAATTGGGGCGACGAATGAGGCTGCCCCGTTTGCGCAATCAACGATCACTTTTATTCCGGAAAGTGATACATCAATGCTTTTGAGTAGGTGTGCAATGTATTTTTCGCGAGCGCTATCGTCTTCAATTACGCGACCAACGTGAGCACCTGTTGGACGTTGCCACGGTTCGCCCATTCGCGCTTCAATCGCAGCTTCTAGTGAATCTGCGAGTTTTTCTCCACCTCGAGCAAATAATTTAATTCCATTATCTGGAGCAGGATTATGTGATGCTGAAATCATGACGCCTAAATCTGCGCCACTTTCTGCAACTAAAAACGCAATGGCGGGAGTAGGCAGTACCCCAACTCGGTAAACATCAACTCCTGCACTTGTTAAACCTGCAACAACTGCTGCTTCAAGGAATTCACCAGATGCGCGAGAGTCTTGACCAACAATGGCGCGCGGACGCTTGTTCTTATCTCCTAGAGATTCAAACAAGATGTGTGCTGCAGCAACG
>WLRX01000001.1 GCA_009706135.1 Actinomycetota bacterium | reverse complement strand
GCTTTTTATGAAAATATAGAAAACGTCCCACCCAGATTTCAAATAACTCTTCTAGTGTTCCAAGCCCTCCTGGAAGTGCAATAAAGGCATCAGCTAACTCTTCAATTTTGCCTTTGCGTTCTCTCATTGATCCAACGACTTGTAATTCATCACTTTCCTTATCGGCAAATTCAATATCTACAAGTAACTGTGGAATCACGCCAATAGTATGACCGCCTGATTTTCTGACTCCACGTGCAACTGCGCCCATCATCGAAATATGTCCACCGCCTGAAACTAGATTCCATGAACGCGCCCCGATTTCTTCTCCTAGTTCAAAGGCTAAATCTTGATATTTTTTATCAATAGTTGGAGAAGATGAGCAATAGACAGAAATTCGCAAGGGCATGGAGATAAGAATAGGCGTTACGCTTGGTCTATGTCGCAGCGGATTGCATCGGGTCACGGACTCGCAACAATTTCTCTCAGCGGAGCCGTTTTGGATACGTGGTTTCCAGAACCGATGTTGGGTAATCTTTCAAACCCAGTTCTTCCATTCCTGTCTGCTCTCGCAGGTGTTGATGAAATCCGTGGTGTAAAGCGAGAAGTAGTTTCTCTTGAAATTGATTTAGATAAAGCACCTGAATCTGTTAGTGATGCCTACCTTCGACTCCACTTGTTATCTCATCGAGTCATCAAGCCTCACGGTGCAAGTGTTGAGGGCATTTTTGCAATTCTAAATAATGTCGTCTGGACTTCTGTTGGGCCATGTCCTGTTGAAAATTTTGAAATTACACGGGCAAAACTTAAACAAAAATATGGTGCGATAACTGTTTTAGCTGTTGATAAATTCCCACGCATGGTTGATTACGTTATTCCATCAGGTGTGCGCATTGCCGATGCCGACCGAGTTCGACTTGGTGCTCACCTATCTACGGGCACAACTGTTATGCACGAAGGATTTGTAAACTTCAATGCCGGGACCCTTGGAACGTCAATGGTTGAAGGGCGTATTTCTGCAGGAGTAGTTATCGGTGACGGAACCGATGTTGGCGGAGGGGCATCAATCATGGGCACTCTTAGCGGTGGTGGAAAAGAAATAATTTCCGTGGGAGAAAAATGTTTATTGGGAGCCAACTCAGGGCTAGGTATTTCACTTGGCAATAACTGCGTGATTGAAGCCGGTACGTATATAACTGCTGCTGCAAAAGTTAGATTACCTGATGGTGAAATAGTTAAAGCCGCTTCTTTATCAGGAGCGAATGATCTTTTGTTTAGGCGCAATTCTCTAGATGGTTGCCTCGAGGCAATCATGAGGAGTGGTTCGTGGGGTGGATTGAATTCGGTTTTACACTCTAATTAAATTAAGTTAAACCAAGCAGAAGGTAATTGTGTTCTGCTTCTAAAAGTTTCTCCACGTAACTTAGTTGTTTTACCATCACTAGATGTCGCAGTGATTGTGGCAACAGTTCCAGTAGAATTTCGAGAGTCAATTGTTAGCGCTACAACATCTGTAATCAAGAATGCTTTTGCAATAATTGCCTGATCTAACACTCGATTCCATGTAAAAAACCGAGGGTTAAGTAGAGGATCTTGGCTATAGGGATCTGCAACGCTTGGAGTAAAACTTCTTTCTTGTCCCCACGCGTTTACACTTGTTTCCGTCTGTCCTCCACTAGATGAGGTAAAAAAAGCAGTAATTGGCACATTGTTTAATGTAATTACCTTTCCTGTAATTTCAGATGTTGAACTTGCTTCAATCGCAGCTCTCCATATTGGTCCATAAATTGGTTCGATTTCTTTTGAATAACCTACAAATGCCTGATCTGAAATATTGTTATAGACATTGCAATCACACGCTCTCTTTGGCACGCCGACTTTACTTAATGCATATGACCGAGACGCTATGCCTTGAGCAATTAAAGCTTGGATTGGCCACGAAGACGGAACTTCGCCGACTCCAAATAAGTACTCATCGTGTATTCGAACAGTATTTGTAATCTCCATTCTGTGGCCAATTGATGGGGCTTTTACAGACTTGACTTGAATTTGCCCGTATCTATATTTAACGCTCTTCGAATTAATCTTTAATGAAACCGTTGATGGAACGCCTTCCAAATAACGTGTGCCTGACCACCGCACACTCCAGGTGGTATTTGTGCCGATTAATTGAGAATTCTTACCTGTAACACTAAATGCGGAAATTTTGGATCCCTGTTGAAGAAATGAAATACCAGATTTTGAAGTAAGGGATGCTGTGGGAATTGCCAGTAGGTCGTCACCAACATCGCCTACATATAAATTAAGGATTGAACCTTGAATTCCAGATTTTAGTGTTGCCTGTGAAAGGTAATGTCCAATATTCACACGAAGGTTCTGATCATCTGCGAGTGAACTTATCTGGGTACCGCCATAATAATATGAAATTATTGAATCTGCTTCTTCTCCAGCCAGGGCCATACCACGTGCACCGATTTGGCTTAAGCCGACTCCATGCCCATAGCCAGTTCCTTGAAAATTAAAAGTTGCTGGAACTTCTGTTGCTTGAGCAGGAGCATTTACAAGTAGAACTGTAAAAAGAACGAAAAAGGTTTTAAAGATCCTCATCAATTACAGAGCTCTTTCCTAAGTGCAAGAAGTCTTGATACGCATCAATAATCTCATTTGGATTTCCGCGATTTACGAGCTCACCTTTGTGCAACCACGCAACATCATTACAAATTTCGCGAAGCGTACCCATTGCATGGCTAACTAAAATAAGTGCACGATCTTCACTTCGCAACTCCTTAATTTTATTGAAGCTCTTCTCTTTGAAGTGCGCATCTCCCGTACTTAGTGCTTCATCAACAATCAAAATATCTGGCTGCACTACTGCTGCGACAGAAAACCCAAGACGGGCATACATTCCAGATGAATATGTACGCATTGGTGCGTCAATTGCGTCTCCTAACTCAGAGAATTCTGCAATTTCATCAAAGTGATCTTCAATTTCTTTTCGAGTCATTCCTGCTGCTAGCCCGCCTAAATGAACATTCGCTCGACCAGACAAAGAAGGATTAAATCCAACTCCTAAGGCTAATAAGGTACTAACGCTTCCGAAAACTTCAATTCGACCAGTTGATGGTGGAATAATTCCAGCAATTGTGCGCATGAGAGATGATTTTCCTGCTCCATTTGTACCAATCACTCCAAGTACTTGGCCGTATGTCACATCTAGATTTACATTATTTAGTGCGTGTACAACACGTGTTTGTTTGGTTCCGCGGCCTAATGACTTAACTCTGGCTTTTAAAGTTGGCTTGCGATGAATTGCAGTTGTATACGTTAGACCTAAGTTTTGTACCGAAACAGCAAGGTCACCAGTTTTATGCTTTGCGTTAGAGGCGGACAGCGAACTCACGCTCCCTAGATAAGAAAAAGTAAGCTCCGAAAAGTAAGACACCTAAAGCCCACGCTAGTGCAGTGAGCATGCTAGATAAATGGGGAGTTTGTGCGTGCACGATGGATAAAGACCAAGATTCTAGAATTGAAAATAGTGGATTGAAATATTCGAACACTCGCAACTTTGGACTGATTGCTGAAGCTTCATAAAGAATCGGAGATAAGTAAAGGAAAGTTCTGGTCAAGTAAGGCAAAAAGCTAGCGATATCTCGGAAATACACATTTATAGTTGAAATAAGAATTGCAACACCCAAAGAAAAAATTAGCGTAATTAGAATTATTGGAATCGCCCACAGCATTTCCCAACCAAATGGCAAGCCAAGTAAGGTGCGCATAATCATGAATACCAGCACGGTTGGAATAAATTTAAAGAACGCAATCACTGTTGCAGATATTGGCAACATCATTCGTGGAAAAGCAGTATTTAGGATTAAGCGTTGCCCAGCCGTTACGGACTTAACTCCTCCGCTTAAACTATTACTGACTAAATAAAAAAGAAACAAGCTTGCGGTTAGATGTCCATAACGAAGCGCGCCACCAGAACCGCCGATAATTACAATCAACAAGAAGTAGACAGCTGAAAGCATTAAGGGGTTGAGAACGAGCCATAGTTGCCCAAAAATTGAATCAAAGTGCTGTTCTCGTAGTTCAGAGCGAGAATACTCAGAAATAAAAGTTCTGCGAGACCATAGTGATCGCCAATACTTACGAAGCGGCGGCAGCCCTGCCCTAAATGGTTCGTATACCTGCAATGGCGCGCTCACGGAGTACAGGCTACATCAGCCTTTACTTTCTTAGTGTTCTGAAGGAGCAAGAGTCTTGGGTGATGTGAGAAATCCAAGGCCCCATGACATCTGCATAGTGAATAAAACGATTGGCAAAAGTATTTTTTCAATAATTCCTTTCCCTATAAACAATGAAGCCACTATCAAGAATATTCCGTAGATTGCTGCAGGAAATATAAACAAGGTATTTACGCTTATCGCCAGAACAATAGAGAGCAAAGCTGCAATCAAAGACAAAGGGGGTGCTAAATATCGATAATTAATTGTTCCCTTGTGTCTGCGCGAGACAACCCTGCGCCATCTTCCGTATTCAAAATACTGTTTAGCTAACTCTCTTACTGTAGAACGTGGACGATAAATAACGTGCAAGCGAGGATCAAAAAATATCTTTCCGCCAATTTTACGTAGTCGAAAATTCAATTCCCAATCTTGTGCCCGAATAAATCTCTCATCGAAGCCGCCAACTGCTAACACCGCAGCGCGAATAAATACTCCAAGATAAACCGTGTCAACGTATCCTGATTCGCCACCTGTATGAAATCTAGATGCTCCAACGCCGACTGGACTACGCATTGCTCTTGCAACAGATTTTTCAAAGATTGAAACTCCTTGAGCGCCCATAACTCCACCAACATTTACCGCGCTGCTAGATTTCAATATTTCGATTGCAAGTGAAATATAATTTGTTTGAATTTCTGCGTGTGCATCTACTCTGACTATTACAGGATTTGTCGATTGTTTGATTGCTAAATTTAACCCTGCTGCAGTTCTGCCGCTCGGGTTTTCTACCAATTGAATTCTTTTGTCAGATAACGCTAACTGTTTTGCAATCTCATTGGTCTTATCTTTCGAGGGCCCCAAAGCCACAATAATTTCTAGCTCCCCGGGATAATCTTGAGAGAGAATGGAATTAACCGCATTTGCTAAATGGAATTCTTCATTCAGGACTGGGAGCACAACAGAAACAGCGGGCAATAGTGATCCCGGTGAGAGAGATAACTCAATTCCTGATGTCGCCATAACCCCTACACGCTATCGTCCAAGTACGCTCTACCCGTGAATACTACGCGAGGAATTCGAACGCTTACCGTTTTATCAATCGGCGTAGTTCTCGTATCTGCATTTTCATGGATAGGCCTTGGTCAGGTCAGTGGCTCAATCAACCGAATCGACGTATTTGGAAAATTAGACTCACGCCCAGAAAAATCTTCAACGGCTCTTAATTATTTACTAGTGGGATCCGACACGCGTGAAGGACTGACAAGAGAGCAGATGAAAATTTTGCGTGTTGGTAACGCTAAAACTGCTGCGGGAGGTCGCTCTGACACAATGTTGCTTGTTCATATCAGCAAGGCTCGTGATAAGGCCGTTATTATTTCATTACCGAGAGATTCACTTGTAACAATCCCGGCTCATCGCAGTTCGGATGGAACAAAAGACATTGTCGCAAGCAAATCAAAAATCAATGCTGCATTTGCTTGGGGTGGAGCACCACTGCTCATTGAAACAATTGAGTTAGCGACCAATTTAAGAATCGATCACTATATTGAAGTTAACTTTGCCGGTTTCGCTGGAATTGTTGATGCACTTGGCGGCATCCAGGTTTGCACTAAAAAAGATATTGATGACCCAAAGAGCCACTTAGTTCTGGCTGCAGGAGTGCACACACTCAATGGTATTGAATCTCTTAAATATGTCCGCACGCGTGACTTTGATGGGCTTGGTGATATTGGGCGTATGCAACGTCAGCAGCAATTTATGAGTTCTATTCTGAGAAAAGCGACAAGCACTGGAGTGCTTCTAAATCCAATTAAACTCGTAAACTTTTTTAATGCAGCGATTGCTACTGTAAAGACGGATGCAGGATTAAACGAATCAGACCTCATTACACTGGCTAAGCAATTACGAAATCTTTCTGCTAGTAAGGTTCGAACGTTAACCGTGCCTCTTGGAAATGCAAATGGTTATGAACCTGGAATCGGTTCAGTTGTAACGTGGGATCCTGTTCTTGCTCCCGAACTTTTCCAGAGAATTCGCGATGACCTACCCGTTGTAGATGAGGTAACTCCCTCACCTAGCGCTTCAAGTACTGAAAAACCAAAGACTACATTGATTGATAAATTCAAGACACGTACCGCTGATGAAAATCCGTGCGGGGAACTGAAATAGAATCACGACTATGACATTGAAACTCTCTGTGGTTGGTTGCGGCTATTTGGGCGCTACTCATGCCGCATGCATGTCTTCTCTAGGTTTTGAAGTTATAGGCGTGGACACTGATGCTGAAAAAATTGCACTTTTGTCTAAAGGTGAACTTCCTTTTTATGAACCTGGACTGGACACGTTACTGGCTAGCGAAATTAAAACTGGTCGTCTCACTTTTAGTACAGATTTCTCTTCGATCGCAGATGCCGATATTCATTTCATTTGCGTTGGAACACCGCAGATTAAAGGTGGACTTGCTGCGGATCTGACCTATGTTAAATCTGCTGTTGAAGCAATCGCTCCTTACTTAAAAAATGGTTCCCTTGTCGTAGGCAAATCAACCGTTCCGGTTGGTACAGCCCAAGGCTTGCGGGAATTATTAGCAAAAAGTGCTCCACAAGCAGACTTAGCTTGGAATCCAGAATTTTTACGTGAAGGTTTCGCCGTTGAAGACACATTAACGCCAAATCGTCTAGTTGTGGGAGTCGCAAACGACCGTGCAGAAGAAATACTTAAAGAGGTTTATAAGCCAATCATTGATTTAGGTACTCCATGGATCAGAGCCGATCTTGCAACTTCAGAATTAGTAAAAGTAGCTGCCAACTCTTTCCTCGCAACTAAAATTTCTTTCATTAATGCAATGGCTGAAATATGCGAGGCCGCTGGGGGCGACGTTACGGTACTGGCTAAAGCAATCGGTTATGACCCACGAATCGGAAATCGTTTTCTTCAAGCCGGAATCGGATTTGGTGGCGGTTGTCTTCCAAAAGATATTCGTGCATTTATGGCGCGAGCTGAAGAGTTAGGTGCTAAACAAGCTCTCGAATTCTTACGCGAAATTGACGCCATTAATTTACGGGCACGTCAACGCGTCATAGATGTTGTTCGTGCCGAACTAACTGATGACCTCACTACGTACAAAATTGCTGTGCTTGGTGCTGCATTCAAACCCGACAGCGATGATGTTCGAGATTCTCCTGCATTAGACATCGCAGCACAATTACAAGCAGCGGGCGCTTCCGTTGTAGTTCACGATCCTAAAGCCATTGAAAATGCTCGTAAGCGATTCCCAAAATTGGGTTTTGCAGCGAGCGTCCAAGAGTGTGTAAAAGATTCAGATTTAATTTTGCACCTAACAGAATGGCGCGAATATAGAGATTTAGATCCAAAGGACTTAGCATCACTTGTTAAGAAAAAAATAGTTATAGATGGCAGAAATGCTCTCGATCGCGACAAATGGCGTGCTGCAGGTTGGCAATTCCATGCTTTAGGGCGTTCCAATTAACACCCAAGAAGAAATCGAAAAAGTTCTACAGTTGAAAACGTGGGCAATTCTTGGTCTAAGCAATAATCCTGATCGAGCAGCCTTTGCGGTAGCAGCGCTACTAAAGCAAAAAGGTCACACAATAATTCCTGTACATCCAAAAGCCGAAACGGTTCATGGGGAAAAAGGTTACGCCGCTCTTGAGGAAATTCCACATGAGGTAGACGTTGTGGATTTCTTTATAAATTCAGAGTTAGTCGGTAGAAACGTCGATCGCGCAATTGCCATTGGAGCCAAAGCCATCTGGTTGCAGCTGGACGTAATTGATCAGATATCAGTTGATAGAGCCGAGGCAGCTGGGCTAGTCGCAATCATGGATAGATGCCCTGCTATTGAATACAACAAACGTTAATTAAAAACCAGTTTTCTGATTTCGTCGAATTTGTAGACTAGCGCCTTTTTCTTTGGCCGCTTCGTTGAGTGCTTTGAGTTCTGAAGCAACTTTTTGCGAAATTGATTCATCGCTAATTCCTAATATTCTTGCGGCAAGTATCGCTGCATTTGCCGCGTTATCAATTGACACAGTTGCAACTGGAATTCCAGCAGGCATTTGAACTATAGATAGAAGTGAATCCATTCCATCTAAATTCTTAAGGGATATCGGAACGCCAATAACTGGCAATGTGGTCAAGGATGCAACCATTCCTGGTAAATGTGCTGCGCCACCGGCGCCAGCAATAATGACTTTATATCCAGCAGATTGCGCACCCTTAGCAAAATCAACCATTTCGGTAGGCATTCGATGTGCAGATAAAACTTCTGCTGAGTATTTAATTGAGAATTTTTCTAGAGTTTTGGCTGCTTCTTCCATAATCGGCCAATCGGAGTCTGAACCCATGATGATTGCAACATCACTCATCAATTTCTCCGCTCATGTAATCAACCGCGTGCTCTATCTCGGTTCGTAATTCTACGAGATCTTTTCCCATAATGTTAACGTGGCCAATTTTGCGCCCAGGTCGGACTTCTTTTGCGTACATATGAAATTTGAGCGATGGATTCCTCGCCATGAGATGTAAATATGGTCGATACATATCTGTTTCATTCTTACCCAAAACATTCCCCATAACTGCAAAATTATCAGTCATAGCTGGGTCCCCGAGTGGAAGATCAAGAATTGCACGAAGATGTTGTTCGAATTGGCTAGTTATTGATCCTTCAATTGTCCAGTGTCCTGAATTATGAGGACGCATTGCAAGTTCATTAATAAATAACTCATTACCTTTAACAAACATTTCTACTGCCATAACTCCAACCAATTTCACTTCTGCAGCGATATCCAGAGCAATTTTTTGTGCTTTTTCTCGGAGATCGTTGTGCATCTGTGGAACAGGTGTAATTGTCATAGTACAAATTCCATCGCTTTGAATAGTTTGAGTGGGTGACCATGAGGTTGCTTGAGCATGTGGCGACCTGGCAACCATAACTGCAATTTCGTAATCAAAATCAATGAGCTCTTCAATAAGAAGTTTCGGATTATCCTTCAACAAAGTGTCTAGTTCCTCTTGCGAATTAACTCTCCAGACTCCGCGGCCGTCATAGCCACCTGAGATTGATTTTGCTATGACCGGATATTCCGTAATTCCAGAGCTTATGGAAACGACTTGGCTCCAGGGTGAATTAAAGTGTGAGAGTTTCTTTCGCATCGCTTCTTTATCCTGTGAATAAATAAAGGAATCCGACGTAGGGCGCACTGTGACTCCGGCGGTTTCTAGCGCCTTAATAACGCTCAGTGGAATAAGTTCGTGTTCGAAAGTAACAACATCACACAATTCTGCAAACTTTTTTACTGCTTCAATATCTGTGTAATCCCCGATGATGCATGGAGTAATTTGAGCAGCGCTATCACTGGCCCTTGATGCAAATGGCAATAGTTTGATTCCAAGCGCCGTTGCTGGAGCAATCATCATCCGTGCGAGTTGTCCCGCACCGATAACTCCTACAACTGGGAATTCAGATTTCACAGCACTCATCTTAGATGAAGCACATCTCCTGAATTCACGAGCACTCCGTCACTAAGTATGAGTTCCCCCAGTGCAGAGATTCCTGTTGCCATAGCGGTCACTGTTTCTCCCAATGGTGAAATTATCTGGATGTCTCGGTGAAGTGATGAGCATCTTTCTTGATAGGTTGAAATAAAGGGAGCACTACCCTGCTTTTGCCAGATTTGAAAATTCTTTTCAAAATTCTGAAGAATTCCTTTTAGGATTTCATTTCTGTCGAGCTGCGAAAAGTTCTCAAGCAATAATGATGTAGCCGACGCAACCGGAAGTTCTGCTTGTTGCATAGAAACATTTAATCCCACACCAACTATAATTCCGGCATCAACTGACTGACACAACAGCCCTGCAATTTTTTTATCATTGATTAAAATGTCATTTGGCCACTTAACATTAAACTTCACGCCAGCATCAAATTCGGCGAGCGCATCTGTGATTGCGAGTGCTGTGAGGAGCGCTATGAAATTCCACTCGCTGCGAGGGCGTGATACTTTTTTATAAAATGAAAACAAAAGAGCTGAAGATGGCGACGCAATAAACTCACGATCTAGTCGTCCTCTGCCCGCACGTTGATAATTTGCAACCAATACATCGCCATCGTGTGCGATACCTGCATGGATACTCTCTGCCAAATCAAGTTGCGTTGATCCAGTGACATCAACCACGCTTACTCGCCAGTAAGGAGAAAGTTCTGCGTGCAGTTCTGATTCGCGTAGTCCCGCACGATGCAATTCATTGCCCACGACTAGTACCGTAGGGGTATGGACCGTGATCTGCATACAACTGCTGGAAAAATTCAGGATCTTCGTGAACGTTTAAATGAAGCTGTTCATTCTGGCTCCGCTAGAGCAATTGAAAAGCAGCACGCTAAAGGAAAGATGACAGCGCGCGAGCGAATCGAAAAGCTCGTGGATTTAGGGTCATTTACTGAACTCGATGAATTTGCACGTCATCGTTCCACAAATTTTGGAATGCAGGAAAATCGTCCATATGGGGATGGCGTCGTCATTGGTTTTGCGACAGTTGATGCTCGTTCCATTGCACTTTTTTCTCAAGACTTTACAGTGATGGGTGGAAGTCTGGGAGAAGTTTTTGCTGAGAAGATGGTGAAGATTGCAGAGTTCGCATTAAAGAATGGAATTCCTCTCATTGGAATTAGTGATTCCGGCGGCGCGCGCATTCAAGAAGGAGTTGCCTCCCTTAGTGGTTATGGACGAATATTTAGATTAAATACTCGATCCTCTGGAGTCATTCCACAGATTTCACTCATTTTGGGACCATGCGCGGGCGGTGCCGCGTACTCACCTGCGCTAACGGATTTCACTGTCATGGTCAATGAAACCTCGCATATGTTTATTACTGGCCCAGAAGTAATTAAGACGGTCACTGGTGAAGATGTCGGTATGGAAGAACTAGGCGGTGCACATACGCATAACACGAGAAGTGGTAATGCACACTACTTAGCTCAAAGTGAAGATGACGCAATTGATTATGTAAAAGCGTTACTTTCGTATCTTCCAAGTAACAATATGGATGGCGCCCCTCACTTACCACCAACTGAAACTTTAGATAAAAAATCTTCAGATCTGGCATTGGATGCACTTATTCCAGATAGCCCCAACCAACCATATGACATGAAGACTCTGGTTACTTCGATTCTGGATGAATCCGAATTTCTTGAAGTTCACGCACTGTTTGCTCCAAATATCATTGTTGGATTCGGGCGAATCGAAGGTGAGTCCGTAGGCATCATTGCTAACCAACCAAATCAATTAGCAGGAACATTAGATATCGATTCAAGTGAAAAAGCGGCGCGATTCGTACGTTTCTGCGACGCCTTCAATATTCCAATTTTGACCTTGGTAGACGTGCCCGGCTTCTTGCCAGGTATAGAACAAGAGTGGAACGGAATCATTAGGCGCGGTGCCAAACTTTTGTATGCATATGCAGAAGCTTCTGTACCAATGGTTACTTTAATTACTAGAAAGGCATATGGCGGCGCTTACATCGTTATGGGTTCAAAATATATTGGAGCTGATATTAATTTAGCCTGGCCAACAGCTGAAATTGCCGTTATGGGTGCTCAGGGTGCGGTAAATATTTTGTACAGAAGTGAAATCAGCGAAGCAAAGGATCCTGAAATGGCGCGAGCTGCGCTGATCACTGAGTATAACGAGACACTAGCTAATCCATATCTTGCCGCAGAACGTGGATTTATTGATGCAGTTATCGAACCAAATCAAAGTCGTGAATATATTACAAAAGCCTTTAGAACTCTCAAAACAAAGAGAGACGCATTACCTCCGCGTAAACATGGAAATATTCCGCTATGAGCCCAAACAAAGTGAAATATGACATCATGCTTGGACATCCAACATTAGAAGAATTGGCCGCAATTGAATTCGCCATGTCACACCACAAACACGAAGTACTGAAGCCAGTTGTTAAACGAAGTGTTTGGGCAAAACCTATACTGCGCTCCGCGCTACCACAGCACATTAAATTTGGGTCAGGACGAAACAACTAAATGCCAACGCTTGTACTTGCTTCACAATCTGCTTCTAGGCGCCGACTATTAGAATCGGCTGGCCTTAAGCCCACAATTCTGGTTAGTAATGTAGATGAAGAAACTGATTTTTTTAATTCCATGACTCCAGAAGACATGGTCATTGCCTTAGCGATTACAAAGGCTCATACGGTTCGCGAGCAAATTGACTACCCTGCAATTATTATTGGGTGTGACTCCACATTTGAATTTGAAGGTCAGTCACTTGGTAAGCCCGGTACCGCACACGTTGCTAAAGAACGAGCACAACGGGTGCGTGGAAAATCTGGCTATCTTCATACGGGTCATTGCGTGATTGATACGCAGCAGGAACGCGAAATAAGTGATCGAATTACAACCAAAGTTACATTCACGGATATGTCTGATGATGAAATTGATGATTACATCGAATCTGGCGAACCTCTGCACGTCGCGGGCGGTTTTACACTCGACGGATTTAGTTCTCCATTTATTCCCTCAATCGAAGGTGACTACACAAACGTGGTCGGCATCTCAATGCCGTTTTTGCGAAGTGCAATGATTCAATTGGGATACAACTGGCCAGAAGTGAAGTTGATGAAATGAAACGTGTACTCATAGCCAATCGCGGCGAGATTGCCGTTCGCGTAATCAGAGCCTGCCAAGATCACGGTCTTGAAAGTGTTGCGATTTATTCTGACGAAGATCGAAATTCAATACACGCACAAATGGCAACACATGCGTATGCACTCGGTGGCACATCTGCGGTTTCAACCTATTTGAATATTCCAAGAATTATTGAAGTTGCAAAAGAATCTGGGGCTGATGCGGTTCATCCCGGATATGGTTTCTTATCTGAAAATGCCCTGTTTGCTCAGAGTGTTATTGATGCCGGATTAACTTGGATAGGTCCGCCACCTTCAGCAATCAAAGCTCTTGGAGATAAAGTTTCAGCACGTAAAATTGCTGCCAAAGCTGGGGCTCCACTTGTTGCTGGAACAGCAGATCCCGTCGCAAACGCTGAAGAGATTATTGCTTTTGCCAAAGAACATGGGTTACCTGTTGCCATTAAAGCTGCACATGGTGGCGGAGGCCGTGGATTAAAAATTGCGCACACACTAGATGAAATTCCTGAGGCCTTTGCGTCCGCGGTCCGCGAAGCTATTGCAGGTTTTGGTCGCGGAGAATGTTTTGTGGAGCGTTACTTAGATAAACCGCGTCACGTAGAAACACAAGTATTAGTAGATAAGAGTGGACATGCTGTAGTTGTCAGCACTAGAGATTGTTCATTGCAGCGACGTCATCAAAAACTTGTTGAAGAAGCTCCTGCGCCATTTTTGAGTGAAAAGTTAATAGAAGAGCTCTACCGATCAAGTAAAGCAATCATGAAAGAAGCGGGTTACATCGGAGCTGGTACGTGCGAATTTCTAATTGGTGCAGATGGAACAATTTCCTTCCTAGAAGTTAATACACGTCTTCAGGTAGAGCATCCTGTCAGCGAAGAAGTAACTGGAATCGACCTAGTTCGCCAACAATTTAGAATCGCAATGGGTGAAGATCTAGGTTTTGATGATCCACAAATTCGTGCACACTCATTTGAATTTCGCATTAACGGCGAAGATCCTGGGCGTTCATTCTTGCCAGCTCCAGGTCGAATTACGAAATGGCACATACCCACTGGTCCTGGTGTGCGAGTTGATGCAGGCTTTAGAAATGGGGACACAATCGGTGGAAACTTCGATTCACTCTTAGCAAAGTTGATTGTGACAGGTGCTACGCGAGAAGAAGCAGTTCAGCGGTCTCGACGTGCGTTATCAGAATTTGATATCGGTGGGCTAGCAACAGCTCTTCCATTTCATCGAGCCATTATGGAAGATCCTGCTTTTACTGAAAATTTTAGTATTTATACAAGTTACATCGAAAATGAGTTTAAAAATGACATTCCGCCATTTGAACAATCAGCACTTAATTCTCAAACACATGCGGCTGCGGAACATTTAGTTACTGAAATTAATGGAAAACGTTTTGAGATATTTGTCCATGCTCCTGAACCTGTACATAAACGTCACCGAGCAAAGGAAGGTGCAAGTGGTGCATCTACTGGGACTGCACTCACTAGTCCGATGCAAGGCACTGTCGTGAAAGTAGCAGTTGAAGAAGGCCAAAAGGTTGTGGCTGGTGAATTGATATTCGTTGTTGAGGCAATGAAAATGGAACAGCCATTAAACGCGCATCGAGATGGAATTATCACCAATCTGAGTGCGATTATTGGTGAAACTGTTTCAAGTGGCAGCACACTTTGTGACATTATTGACGCATGACAAGTGATCAATTGCTTTATAGCGATCCGCTAAAAGCGGCAGAACAGGCTGCATCTGAAATAGCTAAACGAACAGGTGTGCTCTCCCACGACATTGCACTAGTTATGGGATCAGGTTGGGTTGATGCTGTTTCAGTGCTGGGCTCACCAGATTTTGAATGTGACGCGGAAGAAATTACAGGCTTTCTGCCGCCTGCTGTTGTTGGTCATTCTGGAAAAATTCGTTCGTACTCAATTAAAAGTGGAGATAAAATTCTGCGTGCGCTTGTATTTCTTGGTAGAACTCATTTATATGAAGGCAAGGGAATCGAGCCAGTAGTTCACGGTGTTAGAACTGCAGTCAAGGCTGGTTGTAAAGTTGTAATTCTTACAAATGCGTGTGGCGGTATAAACACTAGTTACTCAGTTGGCCAACCTGTACTAATTCGAGACCATATTTCACTAACTGCTACGTCTCCCTTAATTGGTGCTCACTTTGTTGATCTTACAGATTTGTATAGTAAGCGCATTCGAACAATTGTAAAAGCCGCAGATAATTCTTTAGCCGAGGGCGTTTATGTTCATTGGCGTGGTCCAACGTATGAAACTCCTGCTGAAATATTAATGATGCGAGCTATGGGCGCCGATCTTGTTGGAATGTCCACTGTTCCGGAAGCAATTGCCGCTCATGCTCTCGGAGCTGAGGTACTTGGTATTTCATTAGTAACAAATGCAGCAGCAGGTGTTACAGGTGAAAAACTTAATCATGAAGAAGTCATAGCTGCCGGAAAAGCTGCCGCAACTCGCATGGGAACCCTTCTCAAGGAAGTAATACCGAAGTTACTCTAGGTTTATGGATTCAGAACTATTAGCTGAGATAAGTGCATGGATTGAAGATGATCCGGATCCTGTAACTGCAACTCAATTAAATAAACTCCTTGAACTAGGAGATGAAAAAACTCTTAAAAAATATTTCTCAGGTTTCTTGCAATTTGGTACCGCAGGCCTGCGCGGCCCTCTAGGTCCAGGTCCTTCATGTATGAATCAAGCTGTAGTCGGACGAACCGCAGCCGGAATTGTGCAATATATGAAAGCCCGATCACTTACTTCTGTTGTTATTGGAAGAGATGCCAGGCATGGGTCTGATGTCTTTGAGGAATTAAGCGCTCAAATTTTTGCGGGTGCAGGTTTTACGGTTTCTGTGTTGCCACGGCCTTTACCCACGCCAGTTTTAGCATTTGCTGTCAATGAATTAAGTGCTGACGTAGGAATTATGGTCACGGCTAGCCATAACCCAGGAAGTGATAATGGCTACAAAGTTTACTTAGGTGGCACCGTCGATGGAGTTAACTATCGTGGATCGCAAATCATCTCTCCTGCCGACAAGGAAATATCTGCCGAGATTGAGAAAATTAAAAGTTTGAAAACAATTCCACACTCAGACAAGTGGGAAATTCTTGGCGAAGATATTGTAGAAAAATACATCGATCGAACTAAAGTATTAGCACCACGTCCTGGTGAATTGAAAATTGTTTATACGGCGATGCACGGAGTTGGGACAAAAACATTGCAACGCGTTTTTCACCGCGCTGGTTTTCCTTCATTAATTCTCGTACAGGCACAAGCACAACCTGATCCCGATTTTCCAACACTTGCATTCCCAAATCCTGAAGAAGTCGGTGCACTTAATCTTGCCTTTGAGACTGCGACAACATTCGATGCGGACCTAGTGATTGCAAATGATCCAGACGCAGATCGATGTTCTATTGCGATAAAAGGTCGCGACTTAGTTTGGAGAGCACTTAGGGGCGATGAAATTGGTGCGCTACTGGGCGAATCAATTGCGCGAAACTCTAAATCAGGAACTCTAGCCAATTCAATAGTCTCTTCTTCAATTCTCTCCAAAATTGCAACACGCTATGGATTAGATTTTCAGGAAACTTTGACAGGCTTTAAATACATAGCAAAAATTCCTCATCTTATATTCGGGTATGAAGAGGCAATTGGATTCTGTGTTGATGCAAATTCGGTTAACGATAAAGATGGAATATCTGCCGCCCTGTTTGTAGCGCAAATTGCAACAGACTTACGCGCACAAGGTAAAACTCTCTTAGATTTCTTGGATGAAATTTGGGAAATATATGGTTTTCATGGGACAGAACAAATCTCTATACGGGTGACGGATTTAACATCTATTTCACGAATTATGAACAAGCTGAGAGAAAATCCTCTCACTGAAATATCAGGATTTAAAGTTTTGGAATCAGATGACTTAGCTAATTCGCGTAATTCTTTACCTCCAACAGATGGTCTGCGCTACATTCTTGAAAACAATATTCGAATTATCATTCGCCCAAGTGGCACTGAGCCAAAAATCAAGTGCTACGTTGAAATTGTTGCTGCGGATAAAGCCATAGCACTTTCGTTACTTGAACAATTGCGCCCGTCGCTTACAGAATTACTAAGCTAAAATCTGAGAATTCGACAAATTCAAGAGTTTTTACTCTGCAGCGACTGTTGCGTATCCAGGTTTAATTATTTTTTCAATTATTTCTAATCGCTCTGGATATGGAATAAACGCACTTTTCATGCCATTTATGGTGACTCTTTGCAGATCTGCTAAATCCCAATTAAATGCACGTACAACTTCTGACATTTCATGAGACATTGATGTTTGGCTCATTAATCTGTTATCAGTATTAAGAGTTACTCGAAAACGTAGCTTGGCCAAAATTCCTATTGGATGTTGCTCAATATTTTTTGCTGCGCCAGTTTGTAAATTAGATGTTGGACAGAGTTCAAGAGGAATTCTTCTGTCCCGTACATATGATGCTAGTTGACCTAATTTTGGTTGAGCACCGCTTACATCAATGTCATCAATAATTCGTACACCGTGGCCTAAACGTTCTGCACCACATAATTGAATTGCTTCCCAAATTGAAGGTAATCCATAAGCTTCACCCGCATGAATTGTGAAGTGTGCGTCTTCTCGTCGCAGATATTCAAAAGTTTCTTGTTGATTTGAAGGTGGGAAGCCATCTTCTGGGCCTGCAATATCAAATCCCACTACGCCTTTGTCACGATACTTCACCACTAATTCGGCAATTGCTTGTGAATTGTTATCTTGTCTCATGCCGCACAAAATTGATGTCACATTAATGGAAAGTCCCTCTTGACGTGCCAATTCTTCACCTTCACGATAGCCATCTAAGGTTGCTTGAACTACTTGATCAAGTGAGAGTCCTTGTTCAGTGAAAAGTTCTGGTGCACCCCGTACTTCGGCATAAACAACACCGTCACGAGCAAGATCGAGAGCGCATTCACGTGCAACTTGCGCGATATTTTCAGAAGTTTGCATGACTGCAATCGTGTGTTTGAATGTTTCGAGATAACGCACGAGTGATCCAGAATCGCATGATTCACGGAACCAATTTCCTAATTTTTCGGCGTCATCAGTAGGTAGAGCTGTGTATCCAATTCTTTTTGCGATATCGATTATTGTTTGCGGCCGTAATCCACCATCTAGATGATCATGAAGCAAAACTTTTGGAACGCGCTTTATTTGATCCAAGCTTGGAATGCTTTGCATGCTCATAACTTCACCTATTTCAAGAATTTAGCGGCTTAACGTACTAAACCTAAGTTGGAGTAAGTTTTTGCGAGAGTCTTAGATGAGACATCGTGGGCCTTCGCCGCACCGGCAGATAGCATGGTGAGCAGATGTGCTTCATCGGCGAGCAACTCAAGGGTTTTTTCGCGAATAGGTTTGAGGTACTCCACGACTACGTCTGCTACTTCACCTTTGAGGTCCCCATATCCTTTGCCTGAAAAATGATTTTCTAGATCAGTGATTTTTTGCCCAGATAATGCGCTATGAATTGTTAGAAGATTACTTACGCCAGGCTTTTCTTTTTCATCAAATTTTATCTCACGCCCAGCATCGGTAACTGCTGACTTAATTTTCTTTGCATTTACATCTGGAGAATCAAGAATTTCAATTAGTCCTGCTACGGAATCTGCAGATTTACTCATCTTCGCAGTAGGATTTTGCAAATCATAAATCTTGGCTCCTTGTTTAAGGATGAATCCCGAAGGAATATTAAAAGTTACTCCGTAACGTGTGTTAAATCGTTCGGCAAGGTCTCTTGTAAGTTCAATATGTTGACGTTGATCTTCCCCCACCGGAACTAAATCAGCTTGATAAAGCAAAATATCTGCAGCCATCAACATTGGATAAGTGAAAACTCCAACTTTTGTTGAATCAGAACCACCTTTTGCGGCACGATCCTTAAATTGAGTCATGCGACTTGCTTCGCCGAATCCTGTTATACACTCCATGACCCAAGCCAATTGATTGTGCTCTGGAACTTGCGACTGAACGAAGAGTGTGGATTTTTCAGGTGAAATTCCAAGTGCTAGTAGCTGAGCCGCAGAACCTAAAGTTCTCTTTCGCATCAACGCAGGATCTGTTTCGACAGTTAAGGCGTGCAGATCAACAATGCAATAAAAAGCATCGTGGCCATCTTGTAATTCGACCCATTGCTTAACGGCGCCGAGATAATTTCCAAGATGAAAGGAGTCACTTGTTGGCTGAATGCCTGATAAAACTCGCTTTACGCTCATAGCGTTAATTCTCCCACGAGTTAGGTGTTTCTAGAGAGCAATAGCTGGCCTGCTCGCTTTCCTTCTAGCGTCAAGACTGTAATTTTCAATCCATTAATGCTGACTACATCGTTTAGTGCAGGGATTCGGCCAAGAACATGCATAACAAATCCACTCGCAGTTTCATATGGACCTTCTGGAATTTCTAGTCCAGTTTGTTCACGTAAGTCCTCGATTGAAATAAGACCATCAACTTCGAAATCTCCAGTGTGTGATTCGATCTGAACTTCCATATCATCGGAGTCATACTCGTCGCGAATATCTCCAACAAGGCATTCAACTAAATCTTCCATGGTAATAATTCCGTCGGTTCCACCGTATTCATCCAGAACAATTGCAAGGTGTTGTCTTTGATTACGCATTTCAGTTAATGCAGGAAGAACACCTTTCGTGCCCGGCAAGAACATAATATTTCTGACTAACTCTTGTACTTTCCCGCCGGTTGATACCAAAGAAGTATCGAGCAAATCACGCACGTGAATAAATCCAATTACTTCATCCGTAGAGCCACGGACAACTGGGTAGCGAGAGTGTGCTTTATCAACTGCGAGCGCAATTGCTTTAGAAATAGTCAGGGATGCATCCATGAAATCGACTTCCGTGCGGGGCACCATGAGTTCATGGATTTGTCGTTCGGAAGCGTTAAATACTTCTTCAACGATGTCACGTTCTTCATCAGTTAAAGCAGCATGGCCTGCAACTAAATCCAATAGTTCCTCTTCAGACATCGCACTACGTTGTTCTTTGGGATCTACGCCGAAAATACGAACAACTAAATCTGTTGAATGAGATAACAACCAAATTATTGGTCGAAATAGCGTCGCGACGGTATCAATAATTGGTGCAGATGCAAGTGAAATTTGTTCGGTACGAAATAAAGCCAAACGTTTCGGAACAAGTTCACCGAAAACCAAGGAGAAATATGCGATTACCAGCGTCACTCCGATGAGGGAAGAAACTGAACTCCACGTATTGCTAATACCTATTCCTTCTAGCCATGGAATTACATAATCACCAAGTTTTTCTGCCCCTAACGCTGCAGATAAAAATCCACAGACTGTTACGCCGACTTGTGCGGCAGCAAGAAATCGATTTGGATTTTGTGCCAGTAATGCGACCCGTTTACCCCGTTTACCCTTTGTTGCTAATTGGCGAACTTGGCTTTCGCGAAGGGAAATCAAAGCAATTTCGGCCGCCACAAAGAGTGCACCCAAAAGAATAAGACCAGCAACAGTGGCTAAAGCGCCGATTAGTCCGCCGAACGAGTGGGGCTCCATAAGGGTCTAACTCTACAGGAGTGCGCTTTGTTCATCTCCGCTAAACTTAGGTGCGTTGAGTCCATCCGGGCTCATCACCTTCATCCTCGGACCGTCGGGCACGTACCTGCCCGGAGAAGGAGAAATTTCTCATGGCTACTGTTGTATTTGAAAATGCTTCACGTATTTATCCGGGTTCAACAACACCGGCAGTTAACAAGCTAAATCTTGAAGTTAAAGATGGCGAGTTCTTGGTTCTGGTTGGACCTTCGGGGTGCGGTAAATCAACTTCACTTCGAATGCTTGCAGGATTAGAAGAAGTTGATAGCGGACGAATTCTAATTGGTGACAAAGATGTCACAAATGTTGCACCAAAAGATCGTGATATTGCAATGGTTTTTCAATCGTATGCTTTGTATCCACACATGAGTGTTGCTGAAAATATGGGCTTTGCACTCAAGATTGCAGGAATTGCTAAAGAAGAGCGCGACCGCAGAGTTCTCGAGGCGGCAAAATTACTCGACCTTGAAGCCTACTTAGATCGCAAACCAAAGGCGCTTTCTGGTGGACAGCGTCAACGAGTTGCAATGGGTCGTGCCATTGTTCGTGAACCACAAGTATTTTTAATGGACGAACCACTTTCGAACTTGGATGCAAAGTTGCGAGTAGCAACTCGCACTCAGATCGCCGCGCTGCAACGTCGATTAGGGATTACTACTGTCTACGTCACCCATGATCAAGTAGAAGCAATGACTATGGGTGATCGCGTGGCTGTGCTGAAGGATGGAGTACTTCAGCAAGTAGATACACCTCGGAATTTGTATGACAAACCAGCAAACGCTTTCGTTGCTGGATTTATAGGCTCACCAGCTATGAATTTGCTTAGAACTTCAGTTAGTGATGGCAGAGCAACTCTTGGAAAACTATCGATTGATGTGCCTGCTTCTGCGGGATCTTCGGTCACCATCGGAATTCGTCCAGAAGGATTAATTGCATCCTCTGATGGTTTTGCAGTAAAAGTGGAAGTTGTGGAAGAACTCGGTTCAGATGCATTTGTTTACGGTCAACCAGTGGATCCAAATATTTCCTTCGCACACGATTCAACAGACACAGAAAATAGTGGACAAATAATTGTTCGTTGGGATCCAAAAAATCCGCCAAAACCTGGAGACACAATTACTGTCGGCGCAGAATCTTCATCAATACATTTATTTAATACACAATCAGGCGAACGCCTGAACTAAGCCAATCTCTTCACCACTTATATAAGTATGTGGTGAATTCTCTAGTCCTTTAAGGACATGCACCTTTGCGCGGCCTTGCACTTGCCAAGTATCAGTAAGTACAAGTGCTGTGTCTTCATCAATTCCAAGCAAGTACGCACCTTCGTCGCTTCTAAGTGCAATCGATGCAATTCGATCTGGAACCCATCCCAGGAATTTGTCGTAATGTGGAATTACCTCAATATTAGATATTAGCCCAAGTCCGCTTTGAACGTGAGATTTTCTAATGCCTACAATTTTTGAACCAAAGGCCATCGCACCGGCCGAACATCCCGCAAGTGAGGTTCCTGAATTAAATTCACTTTTAATTTTTTCCCATAGCGGAGTTTGGTTAAATACTTCGGTAATGTAACCAGGATCGCCACCTGAAAAATAAATTAAACCAGCGTTAGAAATTTCAGATATGTACTCTTCATTAAAAGCATCTTCTCTTTTCAATATCGGAAGAAAACGACATTGGGTTTCAATTCGTTTAGCTTGCGCTGCTCCACGTTCTTTCCAAAATTCAATTCGATCTGCACTTTCGAGGCCGGCACCTGTTGGGATTTGTATATACGTGTTGGACTTTCCCTTAGAAATAGCGCGTTGCAAGAGATCAGATTCAATCTCTTGCATCTGGGGTAAGTACTCACCTGAGCCAACAAGTGCTAGAGCACCCCGCTCAGATTTCATAAAGATTAAGCCATAGCCTTCTTGAGGTTTTCATCAATTGAATTGAGGAACTCCTGCGTGGTTTGCCATGGAGCTTCCTTGGAAATCAATAAAGATAAGTCTTTTGTCATTTTCCCTTGCTCAACAGTTTGCACGCACACGCGTTCAAGGGTTTCACAGAATTGCGCTAATTCTTTGTTGTTATCTAACTTTGCTCGGTGAGCAAGACCGCGAGTCCAAGCAAATATTGACGCAATTGGATTTGTAGAAGTTGCTTTTCCTGCTTGATGATCGCGATAGTGACGTGTAACAGTTCCATGAGCAGCTTCTGATTCAACAATCTTGCCATCTGGTGTCATCAACACTGATGTCATTAAACCAAGTGAGCCATAGCCTTGGGCAACGGTGTCTGACTGAACATCTCCGTCATAGTTTTTACAAGCCCATACATAACCACCCTCCATTCGAAGTGACATTGCCACCATGTCATCAATTAGGCGGTGTTCATACCAAATTCCTGCAGTATCAAATGCTGACTTAAATTCAGCTTGGTAAATCTCTTCGAAAATATCTTTAAAGCGTCCATCGTATGCCTTAAGAATTGTGTTCTTAGTTGAAAGATAAACTGGGTATTTTCGATTCAAACCGTAATTCAGTGATGCTCGAGCAAAGTCACGAATTGAATCGTCAAGGTTGTACATACCCATGGCAACACCAGCGGCAGGGAAATCAAACACATTAAATTCCATGGGCGCCGAGCCATCTTCTGGAACAAATGAAAGAGTGAGTTTTCCCGGTCCTGGAACTTTAAAATCTGTCGCTTTATATTGATCACCAAATGCATGACGACCTATAACGATTGGCTTAGTCCAGTGAGGAACCAACCGGGGAACGTTACTGATAATGATTGGTTCGCGGAAAATTACGCCACCTAAAATATTGCGGATTGTTCCATTCGGAGATTTCCACATTTTTTTAAGACCGAATTCTTCTACACGTGCTTCATCCGGCGTGATGGTTGCACATTTAATTCCGACTCCGTGCTTTTGAATTGCTCGAGCGGAGTCAATAGTTACTTGATCATCTGTTGCATCGCGGTTTTCCATGCCTAGATCGTAATATTCAAGATTTACATCTAAATAAGGAAGGATCAAAGAATCTTTGA
Source organism: Actinomycetota bacterium (assembly GCA_009706135.1). Lineage (GTDB taxonomy): Bacteria > Actinomycetota > Actinomycetes > Nanopelagicales > Nanopelagicaceae > Planktophila. Next base: position 7,048 of record WLRX01000001.1, on the reverse strand, counting down.
TGAACTGCCAAATGATACGAGTCATTTCATCGCCATCTAACTCAACGACAGTTCCTTCAACTTTGATCTTGGACATGCTCTGCGCTCCCCTTAGAGTGTTTGTACGTCTGCTTGTTTTGCACGAACTGCTTCGGCTGCAACTTTTAATGCTGCTAATTCGCTATCAGTTAGTTTAGTTTCTACAACTTTTTTGATGCCGTCACGGCCAATCTGTGCTTCAACTCCGAGATAGACGCCAGATATTCCGTACTCTCCATCAACCCATGCGCACACTGGCATAGTTGCACCAGAATCTTCGATTACAGCTTTTGCCATGCGCGCTGCAGCAGCTGATGGTGCGTAATAAGCAGAACCTGTTTTGAGTAGTGCAACAACTTCTGCGCCACCATTTCTAGTGCGATCCACTAGTTCATCAATTTCTGCTTGCGATAATTTTTCACTTAAGGCAATGCCGCCAACTGTGCATCGACTTGGCACAGGGACCATTGTTTCGCCATGCGAACCAAGAGTTAATGTCTTAACGGATGAGACAGGAACATTTAGTTTTTCAGCAACAAAATCTGTAAAGCGCGCAGTATCGAGCATGCCTGCTTGACCCATTACGCGGTTATAAGGAAATGCTGTAGCAATTTGAGTTAACGCTGTCATTTCATCGAGTGGATTTGAAACCACGATAATGACCGCATTTGGTGAATGCTTTGCAATATTTTCTGCGACTCCGCGAACAATTCCAGCATTTACTCCGATGAGATCCATCCGACTCATGCCAGGTTTACGAGGTAATCCAGCCGTGATTATGACGACATCGGAATTTGCAGTTGCTTCATAACCTGCACCGTCAGCAGTGGTGGTTGCACCAATAATTTTTGTTTCAAATCCCTCAATCGAGCGAGATTGATTCATATCTAATGCCAAACCTTCTGGCTTTCCTTCAAGGATGTCAGTTAATACAACGGTGTCGAAGATGTTGTATTCAGCTAATCGCATCGCAGTTGTTGAACCATAAAATCCTGCGCCAACGACGGTTACTTTGCCAGCCATGGAATGCATCCTTCTTTCAATATGTGCTCGTAATAATGCCTTGATATCAAGACAACTCTACAACCCATGTGGCAGTGAAATCGCCAGGACGAAGAGTCCCACTGCAATTGCCACGGGGAAATAGAACTCAATTGTGCGTATGTGCCGGGCGGGAAATGCAATTCCCAATGTTCCTAAGGCAATTAAAAGTGATCCGGATCGAACAAAACTCAGGGCACCTAAAATTACACCGGCAACAACCAATGCATAGCTACCAATTTTAATTATTCGAGAATCTAAGAACACGCGTCTACAACATTCGTAACTAGCATCGCTCGTGTCATTGGCCCGACTCCACCTGGCATTGGGGCAACGAATCCAGCCTTATCCATGACATCTGGGTGAACATCTCCCAGCAAACCTGAATCTGTTCGTGAAATTCCAACATCAATAACTGCTGCTCCAGCCTTAATCATTGATGCATTAAGAAAATGTGCCTGACCGATAGCTGCGACAACAATGTCTGCATTGCGAGTATGTAGTCCTAAATCTTTAGTGCCCGTGTGAGTCAACGTTACGGTTGCATTTTCTTGTTTGCGTGTAAGTAACAAACCAAGGGGACGGCCAACTGTTAGTCCGCGACCAATAACAGTAACTTCAGCACCATTAAGTGAAACGTTGTAATGCTGTAGCAGAGCAACAATTCCTCGGGGTGTACAAGGAAGTGGCGCATCATATCCCGCGACTAATCTTCCTAAATTCATGGGATGCAATCCATCGGCATCTTTAGCTGGATCAATTGCCTCAAGAATTGCCTGTGTGTCAATTCCTTTTGGCATAGGCAATTGCACAATATAACCAGTGCACTCTTTTGCATTATTGAGATCTTTGATTGCTGCCAGAATATCTGCTTGCGAGGCAGTATCTGGAAGGTCCACGCGAATTGATGTAACTCCGACTTCTTGGCAATCACGATGCTTGCCGCCAACATATGAATGTGAACCAGGATCATCGCCAACTAAAACTGTTCCCAGTCCTGGTGTGATTCCTTTTTTCTTTAATTCAACAACTCGCACAGCTAAATCTTTTTTAATTGTTGCAGCTAAAGCCTTGCCATCGAGAATAGTTGCGCTCATGTTCTTATCTTATTGGCATTTATGCATGTGAGAAATGACGTGTGCCGGTGAAATACAAGCTGATTCCAGCCTGCTCTGCTGCTGCAATCACCTCCTCGTCTCGAACACTTCCACCTGGTGAAACAACTGCAGAAATCCCTGCGGCAATCAATATTTGTAAACCATCAGCAAAAGGGAAAAAAGCATCACTGGAAGCAACACTTCCGGCAGCACGATTGCCCGCGCGCTTTACGGCAAGCTCGGCGCTATCAACTCGATTTACTTGACCCATACCAACACCAACGCTTGCGCCATCTTTGGCTAATAAAATTGCATTGCTTTTAACTGCTCGAACAGCACGCCAAGCAAATTCAAGATCTTTAAAAGTTTCAGAAGAAACTTGCGGTCCCGCAACTAACTTCCAGGAAGATGGTGAGTCACCTTCAGCATTTATTTCATCTAACTCTTGGAGCAATATCCCACCGCTAACGCTGCGCATTTCAATTGAATTTAAGGTAGCTACTTCACATTGCACAATACGAATAGAAGGTTTTTGGCAGAGAATTTCAAGTGCGCCGCTCTCATAACCCGGAGCAATAAGAACTTCAGTAAATATCTCCGACAATGCTTGCGCCATCTCTGTCGTAACAATTCGATTGGCTGCTACAACTCCCCCGAATGCGGAGACCGGATCGCATTGGTGAGCTTTTGAATAAGCAGTTGCAATATCTTTTCCAATTGCGATTCCGCATGGATTTGCGTGCTTGATTATTGCTACGCACGGTTCTGTGTGATCAAATGCGGCGCGCCATGCAGCATCTGCATCTGTGTAATTATTAAATGACATTTCTTTGCCGTGTAATTGTTTGGAATCAACAATTCCCACTGGACCACTACTATAAATCGCTGCCGCCTGATGTGGATTTTCTCCATAGCGCAGAATGTTTTCTTGTTTAAAGATTCTGCCAAACCAATCTGGCAGAATTGAATTCTGATTACGTCCAACCCAGTTGGCAATTGTTAAGTCATATTCAGCAGTTGTTCTAAAAACTTCTAGGGCCAATCGAAGACGTTCCTGTGCAGTAAAGCCTCCCGTAGAAATCGCCGCAATTAATTGATCATATTGATCAGTTTTACAGATAACGCCAACTGATCCATGATTTTTTGCCGCTCCCCGCAGCATTGCTGGACCACCAATATCGATTTGTTCAATACTTTCCTCAAACGATGCACCGGATGCAATTGTTTCTGCGAATGGATATAGATTGATAATTACAAGATCAAATGCTTCGATACCTAAATCCTTGATTGCAGAGACATGTTCAGGATTATTTTGATCTGCAAGAATTCCAGAGTGAATAATTGGGTGCAAAGTCTTGACTCTGCCGCCCATAATTTCTGGAAATCCAGTGACGGTACTTACTTCAGTTACTTTAACGCCTGCTTCAGCAAGTGTTTTTGCCGTTGATCCTGTTGAAACTATTTGAATTCCGGCTGCATTAAGAGCCTTGCCAATTTCTTCTAAACGGCTCTTGTCATAAACGCTAATGAGTGCCCTGCGAATTTTTTTGCGATCACTCATGATTATTCTCCATTGATGCCAACAAATCTGAAATGGTCGCCACGATGAGACCGCGTTCAACAATCTTAATGCGCTCATGCAAAAGTGCTTCGGTGTCACCTTCGAGCACCGGCACCTCGCGCTGGGCAATAACTTTTCCGGTATCCATGCCCGCATCAACCCAATGAATTGTTGCTCCTGTTGCTGCAACCTTTGCTGCTAGTGCATCTCGCACAGCATGGGCGCCAGGAAAATTTGGCAAAAGAGCAGGATGACTATTAATAACATTAAACGTTGAAACAAATTCAGGTGCCAGGATTCGCATAAACCCAGCACTGACTACAAGTGTTGGATTAAGAGATTGCACAATCAAGAAAAGTTCATCATCCCAACTTTTACGATCACTGTTCATAGGGTGGGTAATTATTGGAACTTCGAGTACAGCGCACCTTGCAACAACTTGCGACTCTGGTTGATCCGTTAATACACCGATTACGTTGCCAGAAATTTCTCCGCTATGCGTTGCCAGGATTATTGCCTCTGCTAGTGAACCTGTGCCTGATGCCAGAATCAAAATACACTTACTCACTGAATTTTTCCTTACGAGAAGGTAGCGAAATCTGCGGGATCAAAATCGCAAATGCAATTCCGATTCCCATCTCAACTGCCACACTGAGTGGAAATTTCCATAATGACGGGCCAACTGTAGACATTTCTTGAGTGAGTAATGATCCGCTTGAAAAATAGGTAAGAATAAAAATGCTGGCGACACTAATGAAATAACTTTGCCACAGAACTCTAGTGCTTAATGCGATTGTCCAACTTGCTAACAGTGCACCAGCCATCACGAAGAAAAATATTGAGAATAAAAATTGTGGATGCTCAGTGTTTGGCAGTGCTCCAAGTATGGGAAGAGCAGGAATTTGTGCGACGTTATGTTCTAAGGGCGAAACTAATGTATCCGTTCCAACTCCAAAACCAGTGCCACTTAAATATGCCATTGATGAAACTGCTGCATTTGGTAGGTACACAATGTTTATTAACAGCAGTAAGAATCCACCGAAGATTCCTGGCTGTAAAACTGTTGTTAAATCTCTAACAGTTGAAAGATTCATGAACAAAGAAAATGTGAGAAATAATGAGCTGATCCCAAGAAGTAGCGCAACTATTCGTGTGCCAAAATTTAAGGGTTGGGTTAGTGTGACTTTTTTACCCACTGTTAATGTTGTGAGATAAACAGCTGGGATTAAAATCGCAATTGCTAAATACCAAACTGGACGAATTGCGTCGGTATTTGTTACAAGAATTAGAAGTTCAGCAATTAGGCAATAAATCACAGTAAAGTGCACTCGGGCAATATTTATTGAATGAGTTTCTTTATCTAGTTTTTCGACAATACGTGCAAATGAACTTCTAATTGCCAAAAATGGAAATAGTAAGCCGCCCAGTGGTAAGTACGAAAGATAACCTTCGACTCCAGCAGGAGGCAGGTTCAATGCAAATGGGATGTTATGAACTCCCAGCCACACCCATACAGCGGCACGAATTGGATCTGAAGTATTTCCAGTAATACTGCCAGCAGTGGCCCATGCAATTAAAGTTAAGAATGAAATTGGAAGTAGTACAAGTGCGATGCTACGAATAACTTGTGACAACGAGACCGATAGGACACGTTGAAACATTTGAATTAGCGCCCCAATATTGCGCGCATTAATTGCGCGCTCTCACTTGGCGTCTTGCCAACTTTGACTCCGGCTGCTTCAAGTGCATCTTGCTTGCCTTGTGCTGTTCCTGAGGATCCAGAAACTATTGCACCGGCATGTCCCATTGTTTTGCCTTCGGGAGCTGTAAAACCTGCGACATAACCTACGACTGGTTTAGTGACATATTCACTAATAAATGCAGCTGCGCGCTCTTCGGCGTCTCCACCAATCTCACCTATCATCACAATCGCTTTTGTATCAGGATCATCTTGAAATGCGCGCAAGCAATCAATATGCGTTGTTCCTATAACTGGATCTCCACCAATTCCTACCGCGGTACTAAAACCAATATCTCGCAATTCAAACATCATTTGATAGGTCAATGTTCCTGATTTTGAAACTAAACCAATTGGTCCGCTCTTCGTAATATCTGCAGGAATGATTCCAACATTTGATTTACCGGGACTAATGAGTCCTGGACAATTTGGTCCAATAATTCGAGTTGTTCCTTTGCTTTCTGCATGTGCATAGAAACTGGCAGAATCATGAACAGGTATTCCTTCAGTAATAACTACAACAAGTGGCATAGCTGCATCAATCGCATCGATAACGGCTGCCTTTGCAAATTTTGGCGGAACAAATACAACTGAAGTGTTTGCTCCTGTCGCACTCATGGCTTCTGCGACAGTGTTAAAAACTGGCAATGCATATCCATCAATATCAACGCTTTGGCCACCCTTGCCAGGTGTCACGCCACCAACAATTTTGGTTCCAGATGCGAGCATACGCTTTGTATGTTTGGTTCCTTCAGCGCCCGTCATTCCTTGAACGATGACGATACTTTTTTCATTAATAAAAATGGACATTACTTGGCCGCCAATTCTGCAGCGCGATTTGCTGCACCATCCATGGTGTCTACCTGCTCAATAAGCGGATGAGCTGCAGCTTTTAATATTGCACGTCCTTCAATAACGTTATTTCCATCTAAGCGAACAACGATTGGCTTTGTCGCTTTAGAACCAAGAAGTTCGAGCGCCTGAACAATTCCGTTTGCAACCGCATCACACGCAGTAATTCCACCGAATACATTCACAAATACACTCTTCACATCGGTATCACCCAAAATTATTGAAAGCCCATCTGCCATAACTTGCGCGGATGCTCCGCCACCAATGTCTAAGAAGTTTGCCGGGCGTACTCCCCCAAATTTTTCACCAGCGTATGCAACGACATCAAGTGTGCTCATTACGAGTCCAGCACCATTGCCAATAATTCCAACTTGACCATCGAGTTTTACGTAGTTGAGATCCTTCTCTTTTGCTGCCGCCTCTAAGGCATTTGTCTCGGCATGATCGATGAGTGCTTCGTGATCTAGGTGTCTAAATCCAGCATTGTCATCCAAAGTTACTTTGCCATCTAGGGCGATAATTTTTCCATCAACTGTTTTTACTAATGGATTGATTTCCACAAGAGTGGCATCTTCTGATTGGAAAACTTTCCAAAGAGTTAACAGAACTGCTTCGACTTGTGGAGCAATATCAGTTGGAAAAGCTGCTGCAGCAATGATTTCTTTGGCCTTAGCCGGTGTGATGCCAGCGTTTGCATCAACTGGAATTTTGGCTAGTTTTTCTGGAGCTGTATGAGCAACT